>JACRCG010000348.1 GCA_016219145.1 Deltaproteobacteria bacterium
AGCGGCGGTCATCCACCAGAGCGCGCCAAGAAGCAGAGTGCGGTTGCCTGTTACCATCTCGGCCGGCGGGGAGAGCAGCAGCGCAAAGGGGAGCGCGCTGCCGACCAGCGGGATGATGATCTCGCGGATGCCGCTGGAACGGTTGCAGGGCGCGCTTCTGAGCAGAAATGCGGCGATCAGGATCACAAAGAGCAGCGTTTCCACCAGCCAGAGCGGTTTCAGGTAATAGATCCGGTACTGCGTAGCCCGGTGTATGAGGAAAGCGGCCAGTATCGCCACCATAGCGAGGCGGATCAGCTGGTGGAGCCGTGCTTCCGGGATCAGACGGGCAAGCTGTCCAAACGGATCAAAACTCATAAGCTACCGCTTGCCCCACAAAGTCAACAGAGCCGGCAGAAAAGCCAGAAAGACCGCCACACTGGCCACCATCCCCAGCGACATGACCGCGCCGATACTGAAAACCCCCTGATGATGCGCCACCATCAAGGCTCCGAAGCTGAACAGAATCGTCAGGGCGTTCAGCAGGACACCCACTCCGGCGCTGCGCGTGGCAACCTGGGCCGGTGTCTCGCTTCCCTGACGATAGCGGTTGATGATGTATATGGCCGAGTCGATGCCGACCCCCAGAATCAGCGGCAGCACAATGATATTGGCCGAGTTGAAGCTGACACCGGCCAGACGCATGCCGCCGATCATCATCAAGAGGCCGGCTGCCAGCGGCAGCGTTCCCAGCAGGGCATAGCGGATGCTTTTGAAGTTGATCAGCAAGATGACGGCAATGCCGAGGAAGGCGTAGATAAAGGCTTTCAGGTAGGAATCGCGCAGCACGGAGAGCGATTCGAAAACCATGACCGGTTCTCCGGTGGCGTTCGGAACCACCTGTTTGACCTCGGATACAAACTCCTGCAGCGGCTCGCGCTCGAAAATTTCTTTTTTAGGCGCTACCTGCAACAGCAGCTTGCCGCGCTTGCCCACAAAGCGTTTCTGTAATTCCGGCGGCACATCCGACTCGCTGATCCGCTCGGCCTCCAGAGTCGCCTTGAGCATCTTCAGCTTGTCCGGCAGTTCTGCGAACATGCCCCCCTGAAACTCCCTGAGCATTCCCAGGGCATTTTTGTCCTTCTCTTTTTCAAGAGTCTTGAAGAAGGAATCCAGGGTGGCCAGAAAGGCTGCGACCGGCCTGGCCTCAGGTTTATTCTGCGCCTCCAGCGTTTTGGAGAGCTTTTCAACCCGGTCACGGAAGTTCTCAAAGACGGCCGGCAAGGCCATGACCTGCAGGTTTTCTTCGTATGGCGCCGGATTGATGCCGGCCATGACGGCACGCACAGCGTCCAGTTCGATCAATTTTTCAGTCTGCTGTTCAGGCACGAAGGTGAGCGAACTGACGACATGGTCCACCGAGGGGAGCTTTTCAAGGCGCTCGGTCAACTTTTGGGCATCAGCCTTGTCATTGGCCGTGACGACAGCAAAATAGCCGGAGTTTTCCTTGCTGCGCATCAGCCTGTAGGCATATTCCACCGACTGAAGCCCCTTGGCCTGCAGATTCATCAGGTTGTAGTCGAAGCGCATGGTCAGGGTGGGGTAGAGGCAGGCCAGCGACAGGAGCAAAGTGATGGCGATGACTGAGCGGGGTTTGCCAAACAGGATGCGGGTGAATGGGGACTGCGCAACAAAATGGTCCCCTCCCCCTTGCCGGGGGAGGGTTAGGGGGGGGGGAAAGTCGCCATCTTGCAGATATGAAGCATCACCCACCCTCTCGCCCTCTCCCGTCAAGGGAGGGGGGATTGAAGCTTTCCTGAAGCGCTCCAACAGGATCAGCATGGCCGGCAGAACGGTGAAAGTAGCCAGCACGCAGATGAAAACTCCCCCGGCGGCGATGATTCCCAGCTCGGCGATCCCTTTGAAATCGGTGAAGGCAAAGGTGGCAAAGGCCAATGCAACCGTGGCGGCGGCCATGATGATCGAGCGGATATTGCTGGTCAGGCCGATTTCCAGGGCAGCCATTCCGGTGACACCGTTTTTCAGCTCTTCCTGGTAACGAAGCACCACCTGAATGCCGTATTCGATCCCCAGACCGATCAGCATGATGGCAAAGACCATCGAGAGGATATTCAAATGTCCGATCGCCAGCGTGGCAAAGCCGAAGGAGAGGCAGATGCCGACGATCAGTGAAACCATGGCGGCAATCACGTTCAAGAGCCCACGGAAGGCGAACAGGAGCAGGATCACGGTCAACGCCAGCGAGAGTACGGTGGCGATTTCCATGTCGCGCTGGCTGGTGGCCATCTCTTCGTATTCCAGCACCGGTACACCGGTCAAACCACCCGTCACCCCCTTGAACTCAGGCTTTTTGAGGATTTCATCCAGCGCACTCCGGGCCGCCTTGATCGATTTCTCGGAGGCGACAAAACTGCCCTCCTGTTTGATCGGCAAGAGCGTGATGACCTGCTGTTTGCCGGCGTTCTCCAGTGTAGACGGCTTGCCGTCCGTGCTGCCTTTGAGGAATGAGTCCATTGACAAAGCGCTGCTCTTTCCGTCAAAAGCTTTAAAGCCCTTGTCCAGCGTTCCCAGCATGAAGACCAGGCTCTGCAGCGAGGTGTTTTTTGCAGTCAGGTAGCCGTCGATCTGCCCGGTCAGGCTGGTGAAGAGGGTTTGTACCGAGGGGGCCGCCGCCAGATCCTTCAGGACCGGCGCGGCCATGGTCAGGGTGCTTCTGAGTTGTCTGATCTCTTCCAGCGGCATGAACAGCAGGCCGTTTTTACGGAAGAAGGGCAGGCCGCCGGGGTAGAAGACCTCTCTGAACGCCCCGGTTTCCTTGCTCAGGCGTGCGTAGAGGGCGTCTGCCGCTCTGGTTGAGCGCTCCGCATCATCCGACTCGATTACTGCGACGATTTCTTCCTGGTCGCCGAATTCGGCGCGATAGGCGCGATAATCCACCTGGAAGGGGGCGTTTTTGGGCATCAGGTCGTCGCGACCGGTAAGAAATTCCATGTTCCTGATCGTGTAGATCACTGAAAACACCGAAAATAAAAGGGCCAGGGCTATAATCAGGCGCGGTCTTCTGGCTACGAAGGTAAAAAGTCGGCTGCTGCTGTCAGACACAAAAAGCTCCTTGGCAAAATTTGGATGGCTGCCACACTTACCATACCAGCAGCGCCGTGTCAAAGCGGCCGGAGACCGTTTCCCGCCAGAGCGGAAGTTTTTCTGGTATTTAGCCCGACAGAGAGGTATAAAAACAGTTTGGCGGGTTGCAGCCGCCAGAAGCGTGAAAGGTGACGATCCGGTGAGGTGGAACATGGGAAGTGCGGGGATTTATGTTCGTGTGCTGGGGGACTACGGTCCGTTTTCCAGTATGGGGAAAAGCATAGGTTATCTGGTGACCATCGACGACTCCAGCTTCCTGGTTGATTGCGGTTCTCCGCTTTTTCAGCAGATCGGCGGCCATGGGCTCAAAGGCATCAAGGGGCTGATCATCACGCATTGCCATGACGATCATAAACGCTGGCTTACAGATCTGGCGCTCTTTACACTTTACGCCCCCGACCATCCTCACAAGCTGCCCATATTTACATCTGAAGCCATCAACAGGGATATGGTGATCGCCGCCGGTCCTGCGCTGAATACCAGCTTGAGCAGTGATTCAAAAACCGTAGTTGATCTGGCCTACAATGACTATATCGAATTTACCCCTTTGGGTCCACGGGCCAAATTCAGAATTGTGACCCGTGATAACGGCGAAGGTGTTTTCAGGCTTGAGGTCGTTGATTGCAACGGCGCCATTGTCGGACCGGAGCGGGCCAAGATTGTGATCAGTTCCAAAAACGGCCAGCCCCGGCTGCTTTTCAAAGATCCTGAATATGGCGAATGGATCGAGCCGGAGCTGTTCTATCCCTTCTCGTCGGCAACTTTTTATGAGGCGGATCAAAATATCTACCGGGACCCGGGCGGTTTTACGATTGAGGCGATCAACGCCCCGGTCTGGCATGGCGTCCCGAGTATCGGCCTCAGGTTCCGGACCGCCAATGAGTCGCTGATATTTAGTGCCGATACCGCCCACAACACCCTTTTGTGGCAGGCTCTTCACACGGAAAAACGTCCGCAGCGCCTGAAAATGCCAATTGATGAATTTAATGCCGCCGCTGTTATTTACGGTGACATCAACGACTATATCGAGCGCCTCTGGAGCAGGGCAAGATATGACGAAGCAATTGCCGCCTTCGATGATGCCACCGTCATTCATGACATTGCTACCCGCAAGAGCGTAGTGCATACCGATTACCGCAGTCTGGAACAGACCGTGCTGAGCAAGGAGCGGGTGATACTTACTCACAGTCCCGACAAGATGACCTCCGAATGGGCCCTGAGCAAGGCGGAAAAAACGTTTCTGGTCGCCGGACGGGATATCCGCGAGGTGGTAGGAGATAAACTGTTCCCGATGGATGCAGATATCTACCACAAGGAAGAGGGTAAATATTTTGCCGGCTATAAAAATCCAGCGGGACCGTTCACAGTCTACGCTAACGACGGTATCCTCAACCTTGGCGGCGAGTGGGGCTGGGAGAACGGCACAGAGCTGTTCAAGGTGGATTTATACGAAGACATTGGCGGCAAATATCTTCCCATGCTGCCCAATGGTGATACCTCCCGCTATGTGGAGCGCCTGGACGGACGGGTTGAGCTTGTCAGTTACAGTGAGCAGGGTTCGCAGGGAGTAATTGTTAAAGACCATCGTGAAAGGCTTTCCATGACTGCAAATTCAGAGGCTTCAATTCTTGTTCTTGGTATCGGCAATCTGGTCATGAGTGATGACGGTGTCGGTGTCCGCGTCATTCAGAGGCTACAGCAGGGCTACCGTTTTCCTGATAATGTGATGGTCATGGATGGCGGGACGCTTGGGCTTGATCTGCTCCCCATGCTGGAAAATGTTACTAATCTCATACTGGTGGATGCGGTTGAAACCGGCGGCAGCCCCGGAACCTGCGTGACACTGCGCGGGGAGGAACTGCCGATTGCTCTTGAAACCAAGGTTTCACCACATCAGATGGGGCTGAAGGATCTTCTGGCGGTCTCGGAGCTGATGGGGCACTCTCCGCGCGAGATGGTGCTTCTGGGAGTCCAGCCGGGCAGCATAGAGATGGACACGGAGCTGACCGCCGAAGTTGAAGCACAGCTTGAAAACCTGTTGGCAGGGGTACTTGCTGAACTTAAAGGCTGGGGGGCGGAGGCTACTCCGCTTTAGTAGTTGTAATTCTTAAATTCTCGCACCAAACCCCTCTAAATCTCCCCTTAACAGGGGAGACTTCAAGACTTCCCCCCTGTCAAGGGGGGACGGAGGGGGGGTGGTTTTAGATGTTCCAGTGTACTAGCTTCCATGTTTCCCTCTCGGCAACCGCAGGGACTTTTTCATTTCCAGCACATTTCCGCCGTTGGCTTTCTTGTAGACCACTGAATCCATCAAAGATCTGATGATGAACAGTCCTCGCCCTTTTTCGTCCAGAATATCCTGGTTGAAACAGGGACCGGGCACATTGTTCAGGTCAAAGCCCTTGCCGCTGTCAAAAACCCTGATGGCCAGCTCTTTGTCGGACATGTTGATGCGAACCAGTATCTCCTTGGACGGATCGGCGGAATTGGCGTGTCTGATGGCATTTACCAGGGCTTCAGTCAGTACCGTGTTGATCTGGCTGGCCAGACGCTCACGATCGCCATTGTAATTGGCGAGTCCCTGCGCCATGTTTTCGCCGATTTTGCCGATCAGACTCAGATAGCGCGTCTGGTTCGGTATCGTTATTTCAAGGGCAACGCTGTTTTTCATGATATCACCCGTTGCTAACTCTCCAAAGCACTGTCCACGGTAGAAAATATGTCAAACACCCGGTGCAGGCGAGTAAGCTCGAACATCGATTTTACCTGCGCCTGCAGCCCGGAAAGCTTGATGCTGCCCATTTTTGTGGAAGCGTTCTTATATCCCGAGACCAGCACCCCCAGCCCGGAACTGTCGATGAATAGAACATCTTTCAGGTCAATGATCAGGTTTATGCTGCCGCTTTCAAAAAGACGATTCAATTCAGTTTTCAGTTCGCCCGAGTTATGCGCGTCAAGGCGCTCCTCTTTCACAAATACCACCACTACATTTCCGTTGTCTTCTGTTTTAAATTTCATGTAACTCTCCGATCTTCAAAGTATTTTCAACGCTACTATTGATACATCATCCTGAAGCGTTACAGAGCCGGTAAAGGCAAAAATTTCACTGTAAAACGATTCAACGATCTCCCGGGCCGGCAGATGGGTGACACTGCCAAGATGCCGGCACACACGCTCGGTTCCAAACATGTCACCGTCCGGGGCATACGCTTCAGTCAGGCCATCCGTGTAGAAGAGTACCACATCGCCGCTTACAAGTTCAATGCTCCGTTCTTCAAATATTACAGAAGGTTTGACGCCGATTATGAGACCTTCCGTGTCAAGCTCTATGCAGGATTCTTCTCCTGCCCGACGGATCAGCGGGTGGTTGTGTCCGGCATTTGAAAACGTCATCCTGCCGGTGGCGGTGTTGTACTTGGCATAAAACATGGTGATGAAGAGCTCGGCTCGTGTCAGATCATCATAGAGCTGGCTGTTGAGCGTATTCAGGATGTCGCTGGCGCTGTGGGATGAACTGACCTGTGCCCTCAGAAGAGTGCGGACTTCCGCCATGATCAGGGCGGCGCCGACACTGTGGCCGGATACGTCTGCAATCAGCACGTCCAGGGTATGATCATTGCGGCGGAAATAATCGTAATAATCACCGCCGACATGCGCCGCCGAGATGCAGCGCCCCGCAATCTCCAGCCCGAACAGTTCCGGAACACTTTCCGGCAGCAGTGAAATCTGTATCTGGCTGGCAATTTCCATGTCTCGTGTTACGCGG
>JACRCG010000349.1 GCA_016219145.1 Deltaproteobacteria bacterium
CTCAATGATCCCGTACGGAACAAAATATTTCACATCCTCATATCTGAATGTTGCAGGTGTTGAGGCTTTGGCAACGATGCGCGGGTCCTTCGACAGGTAATCATGTATCTGGAGGCTTCCTTTGATCCTGAAACCTTCAAAACCGGCTTCTATTGAAGAAAAATCAATCAGTTTATTTGAAAGTTTAAGCGCGTAGTCCAAGTGGAGCTGGCGGGGTGAGAGTGTGGCATGGAATATGGTCGGCCACTCTACGGTTGCATCGCTTAAGCGAATTTTGCCTTTGGCGATAAAGTCCCGAGGCTTGCCCTTGAAGCTGGTAGCAAAATCAAGTCTCCCGCCGGTGTTTGCAAAAGGGATGAAGCGCTCGAAATATGGCCAGAAGCGACCGATCTCGGCCATTCTTATCTCGGCTTCACCGTTCAATTCTGATTCAACTAATGGTTTATCGGCGGCAGAAAGCTTCGCCGTTCCTGTTAGCGATACATGTGCGGCCGGGCCGTTGACAGCCGGAATGTCGCAGGAAAGCTTGAAAGTCCCTTTTCGCCCGCGCTCCAGATGGTTTGTAGACAGCGAAATATTGCTGATAGTCGCTGACACCCCGTTTTTCTGCACCGCCATGTCACGCCACAGAACAGTCCCGTTTTTTATAAGCACCCTCTTGAATTGAACCGGCGCACCACCCTTGTCCTGCTTCAGCAGGTCGTCGACATTCAGTGTTCCGTCGGCATGGCGGATCAGGGAAATATTTACCCCGTACAGATGCAGGTCCTTCAGTTCGACCCGTTTTCCCAGAAGCGGTAGAAGCGAGAGGTGGATCGTTATCTTCTCGGCGGACAGAAAATCTGCAGAGCCGTCCGGCTCTTTGATAGATACGGACTTGAACACGAAGGAGGGGCCTATGTGCCAGGCAAACGAGCCTGTGCTGAAGCTGACCTGGCGATGAAGAGTGTTTTGGAGTGCTTGCAGTATTTCATCCCGGTAGGAGTTTACGTCCAGCAAGCGGGGGAGGAAAAAGGCCAGTCCGATCAGAAACGTGGCGAAAGACATGAGCAGAATGCCGGAAAGCCTGATCAGGCGGGTCCTGATTATCATGCCGATGTACTCTCGTCGGCAAGTCTGACCCGCAGGATCCTTCTCCGATCGACGCTCTCAACCGTAAATCTGGAATTTCTGTAGAGAATGCTCTCGCCCTGATACATCATATGTCCGGCCTGTGCCAGCAAAAATCCGGCTATTGTCGTGTAAGGGGCATCTTCAGGCAGCTGCAGGCCAAGCCTGATGTTAGCCTCACGGACGCTTAACATGCCATCAAGGAGATAGCTCCCGATTTCATCAACAATCCGGGGTGGCGAGACATCATCATATTCGTCTTCAATCTCGCCGACAATTTCTTCAAGAAGATCCTCAAGCGTTACGATCCCTTCCAGTCCGCCGTACTCGTCAACAACAAAGGCCATATGTGCCCGTGAACTCTGCATCTGCTTGAGAGCGGCACTCAGCTGGGCCCCGGCCGGTATGAATCTGGGCGGGTGCAGCAGTTTTGCCAGGTCAAACCGATCATGGTCAGGCTGCGCTAAAAACGGCTCCAGATCTCTCCTGACAATTATGCCTGCAATATTGTCGAGCTGGTCGCGATAAACCGGGATCCTGGTGTATCCCAGCGTATTGAAAGCCTGTCTGGTCTCGTCCAGGGTAGCAGTGATCGGCAAGGCCGCCAGAGCGCTGCGCGGGATCATGATCTGCTGCACCTCGGAGTCGGAAAACTCGAAAACCCTGTGAAGCAGGCGTTGCTCATCAGCCTCCAGCGTGCCGCTCTTGTGAGACACATCTATAATCTGGCGCAACTCGGCAACAGTATAAACGCTGGAATGTCCGGATGTTACTTTGAAACCCAGAATGCGTACCGTAAAACGGCCGGCATGATCAAGCATCACGATCGGCCAGTGAAAAATTTTGTGGAAGATGCGAATTGGCCAGGCGATAGCCAGAGCTACTTGCTCGGCACGTTCCAGTGCGAGAGTTTTTGGCGCCAGTTCTCCCAAAACAATATGCAGAAAAGTTATGGCCGTAAATGCAACCGCAAATGAAATAGCATGAAGCAGCGCAGTAGAAACCAGACCTCGCAGCGGAACTTCAAGGAGTCTTGCTATTGCAGGCTCTCCGACCCACCCGAGTGCCAGAGACGCCATGGTGATTCCCAGCTGGGTCGCGGATATGTATGAGTTCAGATTGTCCAACAGTTCAAGCAGGATGGCCGCGCGCCGGTTTCCGGATTCCTTGAGAGTCACAATGCGTGAACGGCGGACAGCCACCAGGGCGAACTCGGAAGCCACAAAGAATCCATTTGCCGCTACCAGAAGAAGAACAATAATAATGTAGTAGAGTGAGGATGGCATTCGCCTATTGTCCATGCTGAAAGGGATGATGTCAACCGCGACGTGCGAATCAGGCATCATTTTGCGGCCGGAATCCGGATGAAATATCAGGACAATAAACAAAAGAGCCCGCCGGAATCAATTCTGGCGGGCTCTTTTGTCAATATGCTTCAAACTGAATCAGGCTGCGGAAACCGTTACCTTCAGGGTGGCCGTGACTTCCGGATGAATCTTGACCGGAACAGAAAACTCACCGATATGCTTGATCGGATCTGCAAGCACGATTTTCTTGCGGTCGATATCAAAGCCGTTATCTTTCAGATAAGCGGCAATCTCCATATTGGTGACGGATCCGAAGAGTTTGCCTTCTTCTCCGGCCTGATGTACCAGGTTTACGGACAGGGCCCCCAGCTTTTCTGCCAGGTTTCTGGAAGCTTCCAGGGCCTTGTTCTTTTTGTAGGCCAACTGGCGCTTGGCGTGTTCAAGCGCCTTGGCATTGCCTTCTGTAGCCGGAACAGCCAGTTTTTTCGGGAGCAGGTAGTTGCGGGCGTAGCCGGGAGCAACCTTGACGACGTCGCCGATGTGCCCCAGAGTCTCAATGTTTTCGTTCAGAATTACTTTCACAATATTCTCCTTTCAAGCCTGTCAAGTATTTATTCCAATTGCGTAACCGTGATTCGAAATTGGAACTACAGGTTTTCCTGTTTTTTAGGGGCTCTGAAATCAACCCACAAATCACATAATCCAACTGCGGCGATAACTATCGTCAGGTAGGGCTGTAACAGCAGCATCACATATAAACCGACCCGCAGAACTTTTGAGAGCGACTGCCGCGCAATCAGGGTGCTGATCACCGCCATCCCCTGTAAAAAATAGAGCAGCGCAATAATCATCAGGATGTTTAACGCCAGCGTAGTCACCAGCGGAGACGGGAGCAGCAGAGAAAATCCTGCAGCTATCAGCAGCCAGACCAGCAGGTCAGGATTTCTGAATGACGCAAACTCTCCAATCCTGATGGTTGTTACTGATTGCGCAATTGTTCTTTTCAAAAGAGCAAGGTTGCAGCCGGCCACTGCTATGAGCATAAAGGCTGCAAAAGCGGGGTAAATACGATACAGCAGTTCTGCAACCATGTTCATTGACTGCCTGATTACGTCAAGGTCTTCACCCTTGACGCCGCCTTTTTCGTAGATCGATATGGCCTGATTCAGGCTGGATGCGATCTCATCGGAAACAAACAGGTTAAAGTCAAGAGCTGTGGACAGGCTGTATATCAGAATGCCTGTAGTCAGTGCAGCCAAAGTGGCCGATGTCGTCCAGAATATGGCCTTGCTGCCGCTTAAGCCGCGAGCCAGTAGTTCCGGCATGAGCATTCCTATTATTCCGCACGTTCCGAGATAGAGGCAGCCGGCAATAATTCCGAACAGAGCGGTGACGGCTGCGGTCACGCCAAAGGTCAGAATCAGGGTCGGCATGCGTCCATGCAGCAGACGGACGTAGCAGGCAGGAAAGGGTGCCAGTATGCCGGATAAAATACCGACCGGAGGTACGACCAGATAGGCGGTGAACATAATAAACGAGCCGATCATACCGAGCACAGCCGCTTTCAAACGGGGAGCCAAGGTATGACCGGCCAGTGGTGTCAGGCTCATGCAGGCTGTATCAGCTCACTGCGTGATTGGCTGCAATCGGGAGCAGCGCAATGTTGCGGGCCCGTTTGATTGCTTCGGTAATTTCTCTCTGGTGTGCTGCGCAGTTGCCGGAAATCCGGCGAGGAACAATCTTGCCGCGCTCGGTGATAAAGAAGCGCAGAGTGCGTGGCTCCTTGTAGTCAATGGCAAGATTTTTCTCGGCACAAAAACGGCATACCTTGCGGCGCTGAAAAGGGCGTCTTTTACGTGGACCGCCGGGGCCTCCTGGGCCTCCTGGGCCGCCTGCCGGGCGCTGGCCGGAACCACCGGCCGGTCTTTGATATGATGATGGTCTTTCGTCGCTCATGATTATATATCCTCCAGAAAATTATTCGGCTATTTCTTCAGCAGAAGTTGCTTCTTCGGCAACCTCGGACGTTTCTGCTTCCGGTGAGGCAACCTTCTTCTCAGGCGCAGTTCGCTCGGGCAGGTCGGTAATGTTCACGCTCTGATAGCGCAACACCTTCTCGTCAAGTCGCAGACGCCGCTCAAGCTCGGCAATCAGCGCGCTGTTTCCGTCGAAACGCAGGTAATAGTAGCGGCCTCTGACAGACTTCTTGATGGGGTAGGCCAGTTTCCTGATACCCCAGTCATCCATTCTGAAGCACTCGCCCTTGTACGACGAGATGACGTCCTGCGCCTTGGTGGTGACCGACTTGATGTCGTCCTCACTCAGCTCAGGCTGAAGGATGAAAATTGTTTCGTACTTCCTCATTTTGTAAATCCTCCTCACGGATTCGAGCCCCGGTCCTACCCGGAGCAAGGAGATTTCGGCAGTGATGCCGTCTTTGAAAGAACAGTACTTCTACAATGTTTTTATATAAAGCGCAACAAAATCTTTATGATCAAGATGGTGTCGCCCGATATTTTTTCAGCAGCTCCAGCGGATGATACGACAGCTTGGCCTGGCGCAACCCGGCTTTCCCAAGGTCCTGTTCGCGATTTACAAAACGGCAGTCGGTAAACAGCAGATTGGCAAATTCCCGGTTTATCAGTTGCGTCAAACCCTCCATGAACGGGTTGCTCTTCTCGAAGTGGCAAACGGCAGTTTCCCGGTTGAGCCGCTCACCAAGTGCAAAAGCTGCGACAGAGCCGTCAACCCGTATTACCACTCCTTGGAGGCCCAGTTCCCCGGCCAGAGCTATTGCTTCGGCAGTTGCGCCAAGCTCAAGTTCCAGAGAGCTTCCGGTTTCGTAGACTGCCGCTTTTCCCCATGTTTTCAGAAGGTCGAGGCAGCCGGGGCGGTCTTGATCAGTGAAGATCGAAACCTGGTAATCATGCCGGGAGGTGAAGTAGCTGATCCGGTTTTTCTTCCTGTGAAAACGGTTGCCGGGCAATGTTGCCAGATCCTCACGCAGGTATAGGTAGTCAAATGAATCCCGCTCTTCGGTAACAGCCCTGCCATCCAGTACCAGATATTCCCTCACAAACCCCTCATCAGCACCATAAAGCGGTAGTTTGTATCCGAACAGGATACTCAGGGCGTATTTTATATCTCCGTCCAGCGGAGGCAGGAAATATGATGCTCCATCATACCCCTTACCCAGAATTACAGTCGCATTGCCAACCCTGGTAATCCGGTATTCATGGGCCTGCCTGAATAGATACAAACCCGCAAAGGTCAGTTCGGAAACTTGAGGCTGGAGATTGTTGAATATCCGCTCCAGAACCGGCCTGTCAGTCATGGCCAGGGGTCTGGATTGGGGATAATCTGGAATTTTCATTGAGTTCTCCGGAATTTGTTGTAATACTCCCAACTCTATATCAGAAAAAACATCTCGGAGGGAATAGTTATGGCAATTGCCATGAAAATCGCCAGTCACATTTCAAAATCATCCTGGATACGCCGAATGTTCGAGGAGGGTGAGCGTCTTCGTCAGGAGTTTGGAGCCGATAAAATCTACGATTTTACGCTGGGCAATCCGGATGTAGAGCCCCCGGAAGCTTTTAACCGCGAGCTGCTCAGGCTGGCTCAGAACCCGGTGCCGGGTATGCATCGCTATATGAATAATGCCGGTTATGCCGAGACGCGCGCAGCAGTGGCGGGAAAATTATCCAGAGACTCAGGTATTGCGGTGCCGGCCGATAACGTCATCATGACCTGCGGCGCCGGAGGGGCGCTGAATGTTGTACTCAAGACCATACTCAACCCCGCTGAAGAGGTTATCATACTGGCGCCGTTTTTTGTCGAGTACAAGTTCTACATCGACAATCACGGCGGTGTGCCGGTTGAGGTCTGGACAAACCGCGACACCTTTCAGCTCGACATCGAAGCCATTGATAAAGCCATTACAGCCAAAACCAGGGCGATTATCATCTGCTCTCCCAATAATCCGACCGGTGTGATCTATCCGGCTGAAAGCCTGGAACGGCTGGGGGCTCTCCTGAAAAGAAAATTCGAGCAGACCGGCCACCTGATTTACGTCATTTCAGACGAACCGTACGCCCGCATCGCTTTTGAAGGCAAGCAGGTTCCAAACATTTTTCCGCTGGTGGAAAGTTCGGTCATCGTCACCTCCCACAGCAAGGACCTGGCATTGCCTGGAGAGCGGATCGGTTTTCTGGCAGCCAATCCGCGCATGTCCACCGCTGCGCAGTTCATGGAGGGAGCGGTATTCAGCAATCGGGTGCTCGGTTTTGTCAATGCACCGGCTCTGATGCAGCGGCTGGTGGCCATGCTACAGGATGAATCGGTTGATATTGCCGAATATCAGGCCAAACGTGATCTTCTGGTGAGCGAGTTGAGCGGGCTGGGATTCTCTCTGGTCAAGCCTGATGGCGCCTTCTACCTCTTCCCGAAATCTCCGCTGGCTGACGATGTGGAGTTTGTCAGGCTGGCCCAGAAACATCATATCCTGCTGGTGCCGGGCGCAGGTTTCGGCGCCCCCGGATTTTTCCGGATTGCCTACTGCGTTGACAAGGAAATGATCGAACGGAGTCTGCCGTCCTGGCGGAATCTTGCCAAAGAAAGCGGTTTGTCAGCTTGAAGCGCTGTTTTGATTTTCGATAAGTCCAGTAGCAGCTTATCGTATAAAAAATGTGGAGGTATGTCATGATTCTGAAAGAAACAGTACGTGGTTTTGTGTCGTTTGTTGCTGTCATGTTGTTTTGCATGCAATTTATTCTTCCGGTCAGTGCCGATGAGAATAAGCCTGAGACCCCTAAAGCACTGGACGGGGTAAAAGTGGTTTCGGTTGAAGATGTCAAAGCACTTATTGCAAAAAATGAAGCAAAGTTTTTTGATTTCAGGTCGGCAATCAACTACGGCAAAGGCCACATGCCTGGGGCAATCGCGCTCCCTTATAAAGAGAACAGCGAATTCAAGGCTGACTTTGATGCCTCAAAGGATGTTTTTGATATGAGCAAGCTTCCTTCAGACAAGAACACACAGATGGTTTTCTATAGTGACGGTCCTACTGGCTGGAAATCCTATAAGGCAGCTTTGCTTGCCCGCAAGGCAGGGTACAAGAGAGTCATGTGGTTCCGTGAAGGGACCAAGGCGTGGGAAGCCAAGGGAAATAGACTCCAGTAGTCTGCTAGGCAAGGAATGCTAATGTCTTTGAGTATTAAGCGGTTACAAAAAAATGCTTAAACCCTTAACCATAAAATATAAAATGATGTTGCTCACGTTGCTGGTTGTCACCTCAATGTCAGTTTTGGGAATTGCAGGTTACGTTGCGTTTTTGAAGGTCAAGCAACTCACCGCCGTCTCAAAAATGCTTGAGCGGCAAAGCACCAACCTGCATGTCATCCTGCGTGGGATTACCGAAATAGTTCTGATTCCGGATAATCCGGAATCAGCGAAGATGGTGAGGCGTACTGCCGATTCATTCAAAAAAACCCTGACAGAGATTAAACAAACCTCCCGCAATGAAGGTCTTGTTGAACTTGTTGGAGCAACCGTTGATCCGGTATGGAAACCGGTGGAGGAGCGAATCCTACAGTTTTTAAAAATCGCTCGCCCCAATCCGGATGATGTTGATACGATGATCATATTCGGTAAGCTGTCTGCAGATACTGAAAAACTGCTAAAAGAAATTGACGAAATTCGGCAGGCTACTGAAGAGGATTCCAGAGAATTTATCTCAATAATCAGCATGGTAATGGGGGGGATATCCTGTTTGCTGATCGTCATGACGGCTCTGATTCTGAACTCAATCTTTCGCTCGATAAGTGATCCGCTTACTGAAATTTCTTCTATCGCCGGAAAAATTGCGCAAGGGAATCTGACTGTTGAGCCTGTTGTGCGTGGCAATGATGAGATCGGCGTTCTTGCGACTGCTTTTCGAAACATGCTTACTAATTTGCGTGACATGATCAGTCGATCAACTGCTATTTCATCAGAAATTTCTGATGCATCAGTAATAATTAATGAATCAACACTTCAGGTTTATGCCTCTGTAAAAATCCAATCAGAAGCTATACAATCCACCGCCAAGGCGGTTGAAAATGTTGACAGCTCTATTTCCCGGTTGCGTAACAGCACAAATGACCTGTTTGACGCTGCTACCATGACATCTGCCATATCCACTGAAATGGCCGCATCAATTGCCGGCGTTGCCGATAACGCCTCAATGCTTGATGAGCATTCCAGTCAGGCATTTTCCGACGTAAATGATATGGTCATATCTGGTAATGCCATTGAAAACAGTGTTGCAAAATTGAACATTGCTACCGAAGAAACATGTTCTTCGATTTTGCGGATTGGCGAGATGATCAAACGTATACAGGGAAGCGTGACACGCTCGGTTGTCCTCGCCGAGCAGGTCTCCTTTTCGGCCTCCCAGACCGGTATGGAGGCTGTCAAGCATGCCGAATCGGGAATTCATGTTATAAAAGAGCAGGTTGGCTTGCTTGCTGAAGTGGTGAATCGTCTTGGAGCCAAATCGTTGCAGATTGGAAAAATAATTACCGTCATAGAGGACATTGCTGCACAGACGAGGCTATTGGCTTTGAATGCAGCTATTCTGGCTGCTCAGGCGGGGAAGCATGGCGTTGCTTTTGCTGTCGTTGCGCATGAGATCAGAATGCTTGCTGACAGCACTTTTCTCTCAACAAAGGAGATAGTTGATGTAGTTACCTCCGTTCAGAAGGAAACCACTTCCAGTGTTCAAATGGCTGAAAAAGGTATCAGGGTCGTCAACACCGGAATAGAATTGATAGACAAAGTCAGGATGTCGTTGGAGGACATAGCGGCAAACTCGTTAACATCCACTGAAATGTCTCGCGCAATTCAACGGGAAGCATTGGAGGAAACTGCCGTCATTGAAAAAATCATTTTATCAGTTGATACACTGAGGGAGCAGATTGTAAAGATTTCCAGGTCTATTTCGAATCAGACCGTTGGAACGATTGATTTGAACACGCGCCTTGAGGAGGTAAAGGAAATTGCTCACAATATCGCACGCGCCACAAGCGAACAATCCGGCACAAGTCGTCAGATTGCTGATATAGCGGTCAGACTTACTCATCAGGTTGAGGAGATCAATGAATCCATAGATGTGCAGCGCGGAGAGAGCAGGCTGATCGTTCAGCAGATAGGGAACATCCGGGAATCGTCTTCAGGACTTGAAGCTTCGGCAAATAAACTGGAGTTGGCTGCTGAAGATCTGGAAAAAAAATCGGGTAAACTTGTTAAAAATATTGGAACGTTTTCTGTGGTTACCAAATATTAGTTGCCTGGCATTTGTGAATTTCCTCTGTATTTCTTCGTTCCCTCCTCTTCCAAAAACTCGATAAAATCAATGGATCGGTTGACGAACCGCAGGTTGAAACGACTCTCATACAACAGCAGCGCCGAGGCGATAAAAAGAAACAGTCCGCCGACCAGGGCTATCAAGGTCGGTATCCAGACTGTATCAGAGCTGCCGTAGGCAACATTTGCAGCTATGGCGAGGCTGGAGGCTATGAACATGGCCGTAGCCGTGTAAAGCGACACCATGGCCTTCTGAATAAGGGTCGCGCGACGTCTCTGGAGTTGGATCTGGCCGCGGAGATGTCTCATCCGCTCTTCGGGATGTGATATTTTACCCTCTACTATAGCTTCAACTTCTCCCTTCATCACATTCACCCTGTCAAATATGCGGCCCATGCGGGATGAAGTGGACAGTATCAGAGTGCCACAGGCTGAGATCAGTACTGCCGGGGTGATCATCGAAGTCAGTATGCGCGAGCTGGAGAGTGATTCTATAAGCTCTTTCTCGTGAATTTGCATATCAGTTGTCCCTGAACCTTTTCAGAATATCTTCGTACCCATCAATCCTGCGGTCACGCAGAAACGGCCATATGCGCCTGACGTTCTCACTCCTCGCCAGATCAATATCAACCAGCAGAATCTGCTCCGCATCTGTGGAAGCCTGTGCCAGAAACTCCCCCTGCGGACCGGCCGCAAAGCTGTTGCCCCAGAACTGGATACCCTCTCCGGATTTCCGCGCTGAAGTTTCAAAGCCGGTCCGGTTGACCGAAATGAGCGGCAATCCGTTTGCCACGGCATGTCCGCGCTGAACGGTAATCCAGGCCTCCAGCTGACGTGCCTGCTCTTCCGGGGTGTCAGCCGGATCCCAGCCGATGGCGGTCGGGTAGATCAGGATATCAGCCCCGGCCAGCGCCATCAGGCGGGCTGCCTCGGGATACCACTGATCCCAGCAGACCAGCACGCCCAGATTGCCGACAGAGGTCCTGATCGGCGTAAAACCCAAGTCTCCGGGGGTGAAATAAAACTTTTCGTAAAAACCGGGATCATCCGGGATATGCATCTTGCGGTATTTTCCGGCTATCGTTCCGTCTGTTTCCAGAACAACGGCCGTGTTGTGATAAAGCCCGGCGGCGCGCCTTTCAAACAGCGAGGCTACAATCACCACCCCCAGCTCGCGGGCCAGCTCTCCCAGCGTTTTGGTCGAAGGGCCGGGTATTGTCTCGGCCAGGTCAAACAGTGCCGGGTCTTCCACCTGGCAGAAGTACAGGCCGGTATGCAGCTCCTGGAGCACGATCAGCGCAGCTCCGGAAGCCGCTGCCTGGCGGATCATCAAGATACTTTTCTCCAGATTTGCATCCCGGTCAACGCCGCATGACTGCTGGATCATGGCGGTCTTAAGTGTCGTCATGGCAAGACCCCCTGCGGCAGCTGCATGGTAACGCAATGCAAGGATCCGTGCTGTTCGAGCAAAGGCAGACAGTTGACGCCGATTGGTTCACGTCCCGGGAAAGCCTGCCCAACAAGCTCCAGCGCTTTCCTGTCGTTTTCATTATCCCCGTAGGTTGGCACCAGCACAGCACGATTGATAACCAGAAAATTGGCATAGGTTGCCGGCAGACGGTGGGCCTGTTCATCAAACCTGGCAGTCGGCCAGGGGAGGGGGATCAGCCGATACGGTGAACCGTCGGGCGCAGTAAAGCCCTTCAATTCGTTTTCCATCAGTTTCAAAGGCTCGTAATGTTCATCAAGCGGATGGTCACAGGCTTGATAGATGATGGTATTATCCGGGCAGAAGCGGGCCAGAGTATCGATATGGGAATCGGTGTCATCACCGGCCAGCCAGCCGTGATTAAGCCACAGTACTCGCTTGGCTCCTACCAGAGAGGCCAGCGCCTGTTCGATCTCGCTTTTGCCGAGTTGCGGATTGCGATTGGGTGAAAGCAGGCATTCTGCGGTGGTCATGATTGTGCCGAGGCCGTCACTCTCAATGCTGCCGCCCTCCATGATCAGGCCTATGGTGTTCAGATTCGGTTTCAACGCACCAAGCTGCCTGAGTCGTTTTGAAATCAGATTGTCGTGATTGGCCGGAAATTTAAGCCCCCAGCCGTTGAAACCGAAATCAAGCAAAACCGGCTTGTCGTTGAAGATAACGGTGATCGGCCCGAAATCGCGCGCCCAGGTGTCGTTGTTCGGCATCTCGCAGATCGTAACATTGGCGAGATCGACACCGGCGGCAACAAGATAGCCGGCAGCTGATGCAGCATGCGGGGCGGTCAGCAGCACCCGTTCTAAGCGGGTAATCTGACGTATGATCTCGGCAAACACAGGGCGGACATCGTCCAGGATATAGGCCCAGTCTGTTCCCTCATGCGGCCACGCCATCAGCACGCCGTCCTGTATTTCCCATTCGGCTGGTAATCGTGGATTCACAGCAGTATTCCTTTTTGGTTATGTTATAAGCCGGTTTGTGTGGAGACAATCGAGACTTGTGATTCTTTTGAGCTCTGCAAGCGGTACATTCAGCATGTACCTTCCGGTCGCAGAATAGCGTAAATACAACATAGCGTCAAGGCGGCATCATACCAACATTAGAATGCTTGACGTATGTTTTCTTCGCATATAGTGTGACAACTGTTTTCATCGAAAAGGCAAAGTATGGGTAACCTGTGCCGCAGAGCTTCCATCCTTCTTCCCGTTTTGCAAAGGGAGATAGAGGGGATTTGAGGGGTTGCCGCAGTGAACGATAGAATTTACAAAACCCGCCCCAGTTGCCGATTTACGGCAGGGGCGGGTTTTCGTTTTTGATAAACCAGGGCAGGAATGTGATTTGGAAGCCTACACAAACCCTAATTCAAAGCGTTTGCCGAATACGCGGGCTATTTTTTCCAGGGTTTTGACAGTAGGGTTGGCTTTGCGGGGGTTTTCCAGGCGCTGATAGACCTGATAGGAGATGTTGAGCTGCCGTGCCACTTCCGTTTGCGGACGATCGGCTCGCAGGGTACGCAGCATGATGGCAACTGCGATATGAGGGGCGACCGGGATGCTGTATGTTTGATTACCTGCAACGTTTGAAGGCGATGGGATGACAAAATTACGCTCAAAGTCGGCTTCAATGCAGCCGTTCATAGCTTCTTCGGCATTATGGAGCGCCTCTTCCATCGTAGCACCGTATGTCATGACGTTTTCCAGATCAGGGAATGTGACCAGGTAGCCGTCGTCCTGTTTTTCTATATGTGCCGGATATGCGAACATGTTTAGTTACTCCTTTATGCCTGCCTTTTTCAGGATACCGTGGATAAGTCCTTTGGGCAGGTCGGTTGTACCGTGAATCGGAATGGGAACAGAACGGCAACCCTCGCGGGTCATTATGTGATGGCTGCCGGAGATGCGATCAAGCGACCAGTCATGTTCTTCAAGAAGCTTTTTGAGTTGTTTGCCGGTCATGGGTTGAGTTTATACAGCATATATGATGTGTGTCAAGAATAAACCTGGAATCGTGAGTCGGTTTTTTATCACTGAAAGGGAATGAGGTTTATGTCAAAAACCGGGCTTATTCGTGTTGCTGTTTTTGAAGGCAAGCATATTCGCAAAATCATGCACCAGGATGAATGGTGGTTTTCTGTTATTGATATTGTTGAAGTGCTTACCGGTAGCAGTATTCCCAAGCGATACTGGAGTGATTTGAAGCGTAAATTGCTGAAAGAAGGTTGTTCTGAGTTGTACGATAAAATCGTACAACTGAAATTTGTTGCTGCCGACGGGAAAA
>JACRCG010000031.1 GCA_016219145.1 Deltaproteobacteria bacterium
CCGGCCAGGAGCGCCAGTGCATCGGACTAAACATATCCACCACCTTTTTCAGCATCGAGCAGGCCAAAGCCCTTGACCGGGCCGCCGCCAGCCTGTTTCGCAAAGCCCGGGCCCAGGTTCACCTCAAGATTGACACCGGCATGGGGCGACTCGGAATCCCGTATCGGGACGCTCCGGCCTTTCTTCAGGAACTTCGCAAACTGCCCAATATTTTCCTTGAAGGCATTATCTCGCATTTTGCCAGCGCCGACGAACTTGATGAACAGGGGCGCAACTTTACGGCGCTCCAGGCCGAACGTTTTGAATGGGTGCTTGCGGAAACCCGCAAGGCCGGATTCGACCCGCGTTACATCCACATCGCCAACAGCGCCGGAGCGCTGCTCGGTAACTTTCCCGACTGCAACCTGGTCAGACCCGGCATCACACTCTATGGCGCCCTGCCGTCATCCGACTTTAAGGACAAACTCGACCTGCGACCGGTCATGCGGCTTAAAAGCTGTATAGCCATGCTGAAATGGATCGAACCGGGCAGCACTGTCAGTTATGCCCGCCGTTTCACCGCCGGCCGGCGGACTCTGATAGCCAGCGTCCCAGTCGGCTATGCCGACGGCTACCCACGCTTGCTTACCAACAAGGGTGAAGTGCTGGTCAAAGGCCGCAGGGCCAAAGTGACCGGCGCGGTCTGCATGGACTGGATCATGCTGGACGTAACCGATATTTCCGACGTCGCGGTCGGTGACGAGGTTGTTCTGATGGGGAGTGACTCTTTCGGTAACTGCATTCATGCCGAAGAGCTGGCTACTGCCGTTGGCACCATTCCTTACGAAATTTTTTGCGGCATCAAGCGGGTACCCCGCATCTACCTGAAATGAGTACACCATGATCAAGCTGACACAGATGGTACGCGCAGCCGGTTGAGCCGCCAAACTGGGCCCCGCCGGCCTGGAGAAGGCCCTGGACGGGCTTTGCGCATACGACGACGAAAATCTGCTTGTGGGGCCGGCAACATCTGATGATGCCGGAGTCTACAGGATTTCGCCGGAGCTTGCCCTGGTGGAAACGGCTGACATCATCACACCGCTGGTTGATGATCCCTTCACATTCGGACGGATTGCGGCCGCCAATGCCGTTTCGGATGTTTATGCCATGGGAGCTCGTCCGGTTACCGCCATGAATCTGGTGTTCTTCCCGGCCTGTTCACTCTCTGGAGACGTACTGCGGGCCATTCTGGACGGTGGCATGAGCATCCTTGATGAAGCCGGAGTCTGTCTGGTGGGGGGGCACACCGTCGAGGACGATGAGTTGAAGTACGGCCTCTCGGTGACCGGACTGGTCGCTCCGGAACAGGTGATCCGCAACTCTAAGGCTCGGCCTGGCGACGTATTGATTCTGACCAAACCGCTTGGCACCGGCATCATCTCCACCGCTATCAAGGCAGAAATGGCACCTTCTGAAGTGATGGATGAGGCAATCCGCTGGATGACCACACTAAACCGGGATGCAGCCTTGCTGATGAGTGCCTGCAGCGCCAGCGCCGCCACCGACGTAACCGGTTTCGGCCTGATCGGTCATGCCTGCGAGATGGCGCGCGGCGCCGGTGTAACCATTGCACTTGAACTCGATTCGATCCCGCTGATGAATGGGGTAAATGTACTGGCAGCCGATGGCATGCTGCCGGCTGGCTGCTACAGGAACAGGGATTTTTTTGAACCCAGGCTGAAAAGCAGAACAGGCCGCCACCCTGACTCGCTCCTGCCGCTGTTTGATCCTCAAACCTCGGGCGGAATGCTGATCGCCCTGGCTCCCGCAGATGCCGCACGTTTTCTTTCCAAAGCAGCCGACAACGGCGTTTTTGCCCGCCGAATCGGTGTCGTACTGGCCGCGCTGCAGCAACATTCAATCGAAATCATCTGATCCAGACCTATGTACACACTTGCCATTGACCTTGGAACCACTACCCTGGCAGTCTCGCTGATAGACTGCATCAGCGGGAAACGCATTGCCATGTCCGGCGCCATGAATCCTCAGCGCCGCTTCGGCGCCGATGTTGTTTCAAGGCTGGATGCAGCGGTCCACTCTGCGGACTGTGCACGGGAGATGACGGAACTGATTCGCAGCGAGCTGGCTGAACTGGCCGCCGCACTCTGCCGAAAGACGGCCATAGCCTGGAGTGACGTTCAACAGATAGCCATAGCCGGAAACCCGGCCATGCAGCATATTTTGATGGGACTTCCGCTAAAGTCGCTGGCCTTTCCACCCTTCAGGCCGCTATATACCGGCGGCACCCGGCTCAACGCCAACGATCTGGGATGGGCCGGTGCGGCCGATGTCTATATTTTCCCGATGCCGGGCGGCTTTGTAGGCGGAGATACGGTTGCCTTTCTGTACGGACAGATGAACCAGGGGCAAGAACCGGGACAGACTCTGTTTCTCGACATGGGAACCAACGGCGAAATGGCGCTGCTGGCGGAGAAGACCATCTGGGCGACGTCAGCCGCAGCGGGCCCGGCCTTCGAGGGAGGCAACCTCTCCTGCGGGATGGCCGCCCTGCCGGGTGCCATCAGTTCGGTCAGGATCGAGGACGATCGCGTAAAACTACAGGTCATTGGCAACGGCAATCCGGTCGGAATCTGCGGTTCAGCCGCCATCGAAACGATCTCGGAACTGCTCCGCCGGGACATCCTGGAGCCGGGCGGCCGCTTGAAAGAAGCCGCAGAAATACCGTCAAATCTGGCCTCACGTCTCATCACTCATCAAGGGGCAAATGTTTTTATACTGTATCGCGATGCCCAGCGCCTGTTATATATCTCACAGGACGATATCAGGCAGGTGCAGCTCGCCAAGGGAGCCATCCGGGCCGGTATCGAGGTGTTGCTGGAACGCTCGCATTCGCAGTGCCAGACATTGCAGAACGTGGTTCTGACAGGCTCCTTCGGGGCGGTCTTGAGGCCGGAATGGCTTAAAACGATTGGAATTTTCGACGATAATATGGTACACATCTCCCGGTTCACGCCCGAGGGAGCTCTATCCGGCGCGGAATTGGCGCTTATCCTCAACGACCGGTTCGCAACGGTTGAGGAGCTGGCAGAACGCATACGGGTCGTGCCGCTCTCCGGAACTCCGCTGTTTGAAACCAAGTTCATGCATCATATCGATTTTCCGAATTTTTAATTACAAGCAAGGAGTTATAAAAAATGGCAAAAATTACCAGGGCGCTCATCAGTGTCTCTGACAAAACCGGTATCATTGAATTTTCCCGGGAGCTGGCCGGGTATGGCGTAGAGATACTTTCTACCGGCGGGACCGCCAGGTTGTTACGCGAGGCCGGCCTGTCGGTCAAGGATGTTTCAGAATTCACCGGTTTTCCGGAGATGCTGGACGGGCGCGTAAAAACCCTGCATCCCAAGGTTCATGGCGGTCTGCTCGGCATGAGATCCAACCCGGAACATGTCGCAAAAATGCGTGAACATGGCATTGAAAATATCGACATGGTAATTGTGAATCTCTACCCTTTTGAGGCAACCGTTGCCAAAGAAGGGTGTCATCTGGAGGATGCCATCGAGAATATCGACATCGGCGGGCCGACCATGCTCCGTTCGGCTGCCAAAAACTATCCCGATGTAACAGTACTGGTTGACTGTGCCGACTACGCCCGTGTGCTGGACGAGATGAAGAACAGCTCCGGAGCGGTTTCCGCTGCCACCAACTTCACTCTGGCGGTCAAGGTTTTTCAGCATACAGCCGCTTATGACGGCGCCATCTCCAATTATCTGGGGTCGCGCCTGACCGAAACGGTTCAGGAGTATCCGCCGACTCTGACCATGCAGGTAGTAAAGGCGCAGGATCTGCGTTATGGCGAGAATCCGCACCAGACTGCCGCCTTCTATGTTGAAAAAAACCTTCAGGAGCCATGTGTATCCAACGCTCTGCAACTTCAGGGCAAAGAACTCTCCTTTAACAACATCATCGATCTGGACGCTGCCATCGAGACCGTCAAGGAATTCGAGCAGAGCGCGGCTGTCATCATCAAACATACCAACCCTTGCGGGGCTGCTCTGGCAGACTCGCCCCTGACAGCTTATCTGAAGGCTCGTGAATGCGATCCTGTTTCAGCGTTCGGCGGTATCGTCGGATTTAACCGGACCGTGGATGCTGCTACTGCCAACGAGCTGACATCAACATTTCTGGAAGCGGTCATTGCACCCGGGTACAGTGATGAGGCGCTGGCTATTTTTACTGCCAAGAAAAATGTGCGGGTCATGCAGGTACCTCTTCTTGACAGTTTTACAGCCAAAGGATCCGACCTGAAGCGTGTCACCGGCGGCCTTCTGGTGCAGGGAAGAGACCTTGGCATGATCAACGCGACAGGCTGCCGGGTTGTCACGGAGCGCGCCCCGTCGCCCTCCGAATATGAAGCGCTCGATTTCGCCTGGCGCATCTGCAAGCACGTCAAATCCAATGCCATCGTGTTTACCACCAGAGACCAGACCGTCGGTATCGGCGCCGGACAGATGTCACGGGTCGATTCATCCAAGATTGCTGTACAGAAGGCGCTTTTACCGACCCACGGCACAGTGCTGGCCTCGGATGCTTTCTTCCCCTTCCGGGATGGAGTGGACGCTGCCGCCGAAGCCGGTGTTACTGCCATCATCCAGCCGGGCGGCAGTGTCCGCGACGAAGAGGTCATCAAAGCCGCCAATGAACATGGCATTGCGATGATATTTACAAAAATGCGGCACTTCAGGCACTAAACAATAATGAGCTCAAGAAGGACTCGACAATGAAAATACTGGTAATCGGCGGCGGCGGCCGTGAACATGCCCTGGTCTGGAAAATCGCGCAGTCGCCGCTTGTCTCAAAGGTTTATTGTGCGCCCGGCAATCCCGGCACAGCCGAACTGGCAGAAAATCTTCCCATCGCCGTGGACCAGCTGGACAAACTGCTTGCGTTCGCCTATGAAGCCAAAATTGACCTGACCGTTGTCGGGCCGGAACAGCCGCTCTCGCTCGGGATTGTGGATCTATTCGAAGCTCACGGGCTTAAAGTTTTCGGCCCATCGCAAAAAGCCGCCCTGATCGAGGGGAGCAAGGCTTTTTCCAAAGACCTGATGTACAAATACAATGTGCCTACTGCTGCCTACGGTGTGTTTACTGATCTGGCAGAGGCAGAAGACTTCATCAAACGTACCGGTGCGCCGATTGTTGTAAAAGCAGACGGCCTGGCTGCTGGTAAAGGTGTAATCATCGCCCAGACTTGCGAAGAAGCTGTCGATGCCGTCCGGGACATGTTGAGCGGTAACGCCTTCGGCGCAGCCGGTTCAAGAGTAGTTATAGAAGAGTTCCTGACCGGGGAAGAAGCTTCGTTTCTGGTCATCACTGACGGCAAGAAGATTCTGCCGTTGGCAAGCGCCCAGGATCACAAAGCCATCTTTGACGGCGATCAGGGGCCAAACACCGGCGGAATGGGGGCCTACTCCCCTGCCCCGGTGGTAACCCCGGCCATTCATGACATCGCCATGCGGCAGGTTCTGCAACCGGCTATAGATGGCATGGCGGCTGAAGGGCGCCCGTATCGCGGCGTTTTGTATGCCGGGCTGATGGTAAAGGACGGTGAAGTAAAGACGCTCGAATTCAACGCCCGCTTCGGCGATCCGGAATGCCAACCGCTTCTGATGCGGATGAAGTCCGACATTGTGCCGGTTCTGCTGGCGGTTGCCAATGGCGACCTGGCAGGATGTGAACTGGAATGGCATGACAAGGCGGCCGTCTGCGTTGTCATGGCGGCTGAGGGTTATCCGGGGGAGTACAGAAAAGGTGACAGGATATCGGGCCTGGATGCTGCGGCCGGGTTGGACGACACCTATGTTTTTCATGCCGGCACCGCTACTAAAGAGGGCCTGTGTGTAACAAACGGAGGCCGGGTACTCGGGGTCACTTCCCTTGGTGCAACAGTCAGGGAGGCTATCAACGGAGCCTATCGGGCAGTGGCCCACATTACCTGGCCAGGTGTTCAGTACCGCAGCGATATCGGCCGCAAGGCGCTTGACCGTTTGTGATCAACTACTAACCATATCAACAATATTTCGAGGTCCACAATGGCTACAAATCCAATCGTATTACTTGTGATGGGCAGTGATTCCGATCTTCCGGTAATGCGGGAAGCCGCCGATGTTTTAAGTACATTCGGCATATCCTATGAAATGCGGATTTCATCGGCACATCGCTCGCCAGCCCGCACTCTGGCGCTGGCAGCAGACGCCGCAAATCGCGGAATCAAGATCATTATTGCGGGTGCCGGCATGGCTGCCCACCTGGCGGGAGTCGTTGCGGCCAAAACCATCCTGCCGGTTATCGGTGTACCGATGCCGGGAGGTGCTCTGAACGGTGTGGATGCGCTCTATTCCACCGTCCAGATGCCGGCCGGGATTCCGGTCGCAACTATGGCAATCGGAAAAGCCGGCGCAAAAAACGCCGGGCTTTTTGCTGTTCAGATACTGGCACTCAGCGATGAAAGGCTATTAAGTGCGCTTCTGGAATACCGGGCCGAAATGGACCGTGAAGTAGAGCGCAAGGACGTGGCCCTGCAAGCCGGTTAATTGTATACAATATACTTGACAACGCTGTCGCAGCCGTAGTACCTAACCTGAAAATCAAGCACAAGGAGATGCAAAATGAAGGGAATCATCGTTGCCATTACAATTGTAGCTTTCGCAGGAACGGCCTTTGCGGCCGATGTCATGCAGTTCAAGAGAGGCGTCAAGTTCAATCACAAGATTCATCAGGACAGCCTGAAGGATTGCACCAAGTGCCACGCCAAGCCTGAAGGCGGTAAGATTGAGGGATTTGGCAAGGAATTCGCCCATAAGACCTGCAAGGGATGCCATGCCGAGATGAAAAAAGGACCTAACGCCTGCAAGGATTGCCATAAGCAGCAGTAGTTTTTTTCAGCAGCTTTCCAGATTTCAAATTCAAACAAAATGTTACAACGAAAGAAGGCCACTTTCTTTTCAGATAGTGGCCTTCTTCAATTTTGGCTCCCCTTCTCGGACTCGAACCAAGGACAAGGTGATTGATCCTGAGTTCAGCAGTATTTCAAAGCTGTTGCACGTGATGGGGTTGCGTTTGACGGTGGAACCTGCACTGAACAAGTTCAGCTTTTCGGAGACAGAGGCGCTCCCGACACAAGCCGACACTCTGATTCACAAGGATTGAATGGAGAAAAACCTGAATCCCTTCTCCAACAGCCCAGCTCTGTCCTCCAACACACACCCCGCTAAATTTCTTTTTTAATGAAGACTAATTTCCATGTTATTTCGTCCAATTTCCTGCTATACAAACACAATTCTATAATTGGACGGGATAGAGTGAATCAACGCCCATCTGCCACAAATAAAGCATGTCAACAAAAATTTCCTTTTAGTCTGGAAATCGCCCATGAAAACTCAAAAGTACTCCGTAAACCAGCACCTGATTGAAACAATACTTGCCTGGGTCAATTCCGGCGAAATCGCCATTCCTGAAATCCAGCGCCCATTCGTGTGGGACGCCACCAAGGTGCGCGACCTGATGGACTCGCTTTATCAACCAGCGACATCACCGTGAACGATCTTATTACCCATATTGATGGCGGAGAAGATGCGGTTGTATTATTTGGCATTGTGATGATGGGTTTTACTTGAGGGGGGAAGTGTGAACGAGTCTAATCCAAACACCATCAAAACCCTCGCAGAGGGAGCGGCAGTTGTTGTGGCAATAGGATTCGTTGTTTCTGTAATTTATGACTGGGGTTTTGTTCGCGCATTAGGTTTGGATTTCTCGTATTTACCAACGATCACGGCAGATCACTTTCGCAGCGGACTTCTTTGGTTTCCTCCATTGTTAGGAGGAGTGCTTTTATACGTAGCGGTTGAATTTCAATTCCAGCGAGTCGAACAGGGATTGACGGAAAATGAGCTTATTGAATCATCTTCTAATCCCGAAAAAATGCGGAAGTTCAGAGAAGGTCCTTGGAAATTGGTGGCATGGACTGCGCCCGTTTACGTTGTAATATACATTCTGATCGGAGATTTATTTGCCTCACTCTTGCCATGGACTACTTCGATTGTCTGGATGGGATTCGCTGAATGGTGCTACTCGGCACCGTTGATTAAGTTACGCCGGGACAAAAAGCTGCAAATGGTTTTTACTTTCCTTCCGATATTCGGGATCATTGCCTTCTTGTAACTATTCAGCATAATTTATTTTCTGTTCTTTGAAAAAAGTTCTTGACACGGTTTTTAGGTGATTTTTTGAAAAATCGGCACACCTTAAAGCCGTGTCTGTGCTGCCATGCTGAAGTCGCCGTGCGCCGCCTGCCGTGC
>JACRCG010000030.1 GCA_016219145.1 Deltaproteobacteria bacterium
CAGCAAGTGGCACCTTCAACCACCCCCCAACCCCCACCCCTCAAGGGAGGGGGGGGGAGTTAGCAAGGCGTGGCCCACAAAGCCGCGCCTTTTTGGTTGCCTCCCCGCAGCCTGCTGTCGTAAAGTGCTGCCATGCCAACCAGAGCCCTGGAAAATATACCGCTGCTTTTCGGTCGTGATGACAGAAACGGCATAGTTGCAGTTGAGCCGGCTGGCCATTTTGTCAGAATCTTTTTCAGAACGGATGGCTCGGTACATTTTCATGATGAGCCCTTTCGCCCCTTCATACTGGTCAGCGACCCCGCCCTGCTGACCGGTTTCAGCATGCCTTGCGCCGTGCGCCGGCTTGATGGCGAGGACAGTTTTCGTTATCAACTGCAGTTCGATTCCTGGGGGGAGTGCCTGGCAGCCCGTGATTTTCTGGCCGCCAAAACCAAAGTTACATCGGGTGCCGTTGGCAGTCCCTACCTTTTCTTCTCCGACCTTTCCCACCAGTATCTGCTTACAACCGGGACGACGCTTTTCAAGGGCCTGGAATTTTCACAACTGCGTTGTCTGGCGCTTGATATTGAAACCGGTTGCGCCGAGGGGTATGATTTCTCCAACCCTGACAGGGCCGAAGACCGTATCATTTCGATAGCGCTCAAGGATTCTCATGGTGAAGAAAGTGTGCTGCGTGGCGACCAGTTGTCCGAACCGGAGCTCCTGAAGGCCCTGAACAGCGCTATTCACCGGTGCGACCCGGATATCATCACCGGTCACAATATCTTTCGTTTTGATCTGGACTATATCGGCAAGCGCGCCCGGATGCATGGCATCCGCCTGGACTGGGGGCGCAACGGCTCCGTGCCGCATATTACACCTCACGCTCGCTGGAGTCTGGCAGAAAGAAACATCGAATATCCCCGTTGGGATATTTATGGACGGCATGTCATCGACACCTATTTTCTGGTTCAGCTGTATGATGTAGCAAATCGCAATCTGGAGAGTTACGGATTGAAAGCGGTCGCCCGCCATTTTAAAGTTGCGGCGGCGGATCGCACCTATCTGGACGGTGCGGATATTTCCGCGTCATTTCGTGAGGATCCGGAACTGCTTTATCGCTATAATCTGGACGATGTGCGCGAGACGCTCTCACTGTTCCGCCTGCTCGGTTATCCCTGGTTCCTGCAGACCCGTATTTTCCCCTATTCGTTCCAGAATTGCGTCATTCGCGGTAACGCCACCCGTATTAATTCGCTCTTTCTGCGTGAATATCTTCATCGCGGACATGCCATACCTGCCCGTACTTCTGAAACAGCAACTTTTGAGGGGGGGTATACCGAGCTGACCCGCGCGGGTGTCGTCAGCCCGATTGTCCACTGTGACGTGGCCTCACTGTATCCGTCGTTGATGCTGGCTTATCATCTGGCCCCGGCCAGGGATACTCTGGGCCTTTTTCTACCGATGCTGGCTGATTTGCGCCGTTTCCGGCTGGCTGCCAAACAGATGGCAAAAGACGCCTCCAGCGAGCCGGAACGACATCATTTTGATGCGCTTCAGCAGGTCTTTAAAGTGCTGATTAACTCGTTCTACGGCTATCTGGGAGCCGCTCTGCACAATTTTTCCGATCCGGTTGCGGCGGCCGAGGTGACCAGGCTGGGAAGGGTCACCATAAAAAACATGATCGATCTGCTCAAGGCCGAAGGAGCCAGTCCGGTGGAAATAGACACCGACGGGATCTATTTCAAACCGCCCGCCTGGTGTGCAGGTGAAGGTGATGAACAGGCCCTGATCGGGCGTATATCCGGCGCTTTGCCGGAGGGGATCGAGGTGGAGCTGGATGGCCGCTTCCGGGCCATGTTTTCCTACAAGACCAAAAATTATGCGCTGCAGGGCTATGACGGCAGGATCCTGATCAAGGGGAGCGGGCTGCGCTCGCGGGGGATGGAGCGCTATCTGCGCGAATTCATGCAGGAGCTGGTTGAGAGGTTGTTGAACGCCAGGTCGGACACGGTTGAACGGCTATACGAGGATTACATCGGCAGACTCCGCTCGCGAGGACTGGACGTGGCCTGGGTCGCCCGCACCGAAACGCTGAATGAATCGCCGGAAAGCTATCGGGAGAAACTTCGTCTGGGCAAACGCAACCACTCAGCAGCCTTTGAAATCGCCCTTTCTGCCGGAAGAGTCTACCGGGCCGGAGATCAGGTCAGCTATTATGTCGGCGGTTCGGGAAAGGATGCAGCAGCTTATGAACATTGCCGTCCGGTCGGCGCTTTTGATCCGCTCCATCCTGATATCAACATCCTCTATTACGTCGAAAAACTGCGCAACCTTAAGAAAAAGTTTGAGCCGTTTCTGCCCAAAGAAGCGACCCTCTTTGACCTGTGATACTTGCCAGTCGATCATATTTGTGGTAAGAGACTGAAAAGGAAAGAAAATTGATTGTGCCACCAGCTCTGAACAAGGAGATGATTATGAAAAAGGTTCTGCTGTTTGCCACCATGCTGCTTGTCTTCGTCGTGACGGTTCCAAATCCGGTCCGCGCCGAGCAGCAGCCCGAAATGATCGCCGAAAAGATGGCGGTCAAATTTACCAGAGGCCTCGCCAACACCTTTACCAGCGTCGTTGAGCTTCCGAAGCAGACTGTGCTGACAGTGCGCGACATGGGGGCGGCCGGTTATCTGATCGGCCCGATCAAAGGCGTTGGCATGACAATCTATCGTGGTTTTGTCGGTGTCGTCGAGACTGTTTTCTGCGTGGTGCCGCAACCAGGTTATTACGATCCGCTGATGGATCCGCCTTACGTCTGGCAGGGCTGGGAACCTAAAAGAGATACTTCCCAGGTTATTTCAGAGGGTAAATAATTCAGCGGCGGTTCAGTCGAATAGTCGATGTGGAAAACAGAAAGGCGTCCCTGGTTCAGGGGCGCCTTTCTGTTTTTCCGGTTAGCACGGTAAATTCAGTTTGCGCAGAGTCGCTGCCGAAGGTAGGCTTCAAATTCGGTGCTGAACTCCTTGCGCTTGAGCGCCATATCGACCGTAGCCTTCAGAAAACCGAGCTTATCGCCGCAATCATGGCGCAATCCCTCAAACAGGCATCCATACACCTGCTCTTCTTTTGAAAGTTTCAAAATGGCGTCGGTCAACTGAATTTCCCCCCCCTTACCCGGTTCCTGATCCATAAGAATTTCGAAGATGCGTGGCGTCAACACATAGCGCCCGATTATCGCCATGTCTGACGGCGCCTCGTCGCGGGCCGGCTTTTCAACCATGTCGGTGATATGGAACATGCGGGAACCGATCTGGTCAGCCGCAACACAGCCATAGGATGAAATATTTTCCATCGGCACTTTTTCCAGGGCCAGAACAGAACCGCCCTGCTGATTGAAAACATCCAGCAGTTGGGCCAGACAGGGGCGTTCGCTGTCGACAATGTCGTCTCCCAGCAGAACAGCAAAAGGCTCATTGCCGACAAAATCCCTGGCACACAGAATGGCGTGACCCAGTCCCAGAGCCTGGCGCTGTCGCACGTAGAATATATCCACCATCTCGGCAATTTCACGCACACGGGAGAGCTCGCGGTCCTTGCCTTTGTCGTAGAGGTGCGCCTCCAGTTCAACCGAAATATCGAAGTGATCTTCAATATTATGCTTGCCGCGCCCGGTTACGAACAGAATCTGCTCTATCCCGGAAGCTACCGCCTCTTCCACCACGTACTGCACCAGAGGCTTGTCGATCAGCGGCAGCATCTCTTTGGGAGAGGATTTGGTGGCGGGAAGAAAGCGGGTGCCGAGACCTGCAACCGGAAATACAGCCTTTTTTACCTTCATTCTGAGTCCTTCCGGAAGCTGGAGGTATGAGAAATGACGTTATTCGGCGGCACAGGCGCAACCGCCGCATCCGGCCGGTTTGGGAGCCTCGGTCTTGGGGCAGTAGCCGCTGTTGAACCAGCCGTCACCCTTCAGGCTGAAGGCGGTGGCAGAGATCATCTTCTCTACGGCAGCCCCGCATTTGGGGCAGTCACTGGCGGGAGGATCGGAAAATTTCTGGCGCAGTTCAAACTGGTGATTACAGGTTTGGCATCGGTATTCGTACATCGGCATGACGTTTTGACTCCTTTTTGCATTGTGACAGCATTTTTTAAGTATAACGACTGCCCAGCCGATTTGTCAATGTCAGGCGATTTTATTGCGGGATGAATTTTAAATATTGAATACGGCTCGATTTATGCTGATGTTCACGCTGACAAAAATATACAGCTAAATGCCGATATGTGATTTCGCATCCCAACGCCGACTTTGAAACTAACAGCTTGATATTGAAGAATATATTTGATGTAAATGCAGTTTGCTGTAAATGGCATGACACGAAAATACAAGTTATTTGGCGTTAAATAACTTGGTCGCCAGTTGTGGAGTGCCTCTGAAAGTATTACGCCAGTAGAGGAAAAACTGTGCGAAGGTCAAATAGTTATGGTTCATACACGTGACTTCTTTCAAATTGGGTGTACATTTCTCCGGTATGCCAAGGCAGTTTCTCTGATCCTGTCAAATTCAACTGATTCTACGGAGGACACTTAACCATGAAAAGACGCATCTGCATCGGACAGGCATTATGTGCGCTGGCGTTTGCAATTACCGTAATACCGCAGATTAATCTTGCGTATGCGGCAAAGGATAAAATTGTAGATCCTGTCAGTGATGTTGAGTTTATTCCCGTAAAGGGAGGCTGCTTTCAGATGGGAGACGCTGAAGAGAAGAATCAGCATGAGGTCTGTGTCAGTGATTTCGCAATCGGCAAGTTTGAGGTGACCCAGGGGCAGTGGCAGGCTGTCATGGGCAACAACCCTTCCCGCTACAGTTCTTGTGGAAGTGACTGCCCGGTAGACCAGGTAAGCTGGTACGACGTTCAGGATTTCATCAACCGTCTGAATGCCAGGGGTGACAGCCAGTACCGATTGCCAACTGAAGCAGAATGGGAGTATGCCGCACGCAGCGGCGGAAAAAACGAGAAATACTCCGGTGGCAACGATGTTGAAGCAGTCTCCTGGTTTGACAGGAATTCCGGCAGTAAACCGCACAAGGTAGGGACAAAAAAGCCAAATGGACTGGGAATATATGATATGAGCGGCAACGTTTGGGAGTGGGTCCAGGACTGCTACCACCCGGATTATTACCGGGTCAGTCCGAAAAATGATCCGCAGGGACCGGCCTGCAGCGACAAGCGTGTGCTGCGCGGCGGCTCCTGGTTCAATACGGCCAAGGATGCGCGAGTAGCATTCAGGCTCAGGGATAATCCGGGCTACAGCTACCACTTTACTTTCGGGTTTCGCTTGGTACTCGTCCAAAAGCATTGATGTTTTTGCGGAAAGAATCGGGTTTGAAATAACAGGCGCCGAATATAATGATTCCAGAAAAATACAATTCTGACGAAGAGCTGTTTGGAAGGGAGGGCATATTTTGACAAACCAACAAAAAAGAAGATCAGGGAGCACGCGTCACGATCTCCTGGTGGTAATGGCGGGAATTTTGTCTGCAACTTCGATCTTGCTTTCAGCTCCGCTTATGGCTGCTGATTACTCGCTTTCAGGTGAGTCCAGCACGATCATGCGCATGAGGACAACCATTGAGAAGAAGGAGCTCTACCCGCTTTACGAGTATGTACGTCTCAATGTTACTGACAGTCACAAGGACGGTTCGGCGCTTTCGTTTTACATCAGTGCCTGGGGGCGCGCTGATCTGGCCGGAAAGACAACCAGTAACGAGACCGATGGCGATCTGCGTTATGCCTATTTGAGCTACCGCTCCTCCAAGAACAATCTGCTTGTTAATATCGGGCGACAATTCATCAGCGAAGGTGTCGCTGCCGAAAAATTTGACGGTGCCTATCTTCGCAGCGACTTGCTTGGCGGCTTTGGAGCTGCTGCTTATGTCGGTAAATCTGTTTTCAGCGAGCCGGACTACAAAGGGGGCGGTATCTTCTATGGCGGGCGCCTGTCACACAGCATGGCAAAGTACTATACCGTTGGTCTCAGTGCCCTTAAAAGCGAGAAGGCTGATGGCGGCCGCTACCGTGAAGAAGAGGGTGTTGATATCTGGATTCATCCCCTTGAACAAATAGATCTGGCCGGCCGCACCAGTTACAACTCGATTACATCAGGTTTTATGGAGTCCGCTTACACGCTGACAATCACTCCTCTTGACGGACTGTCGGTCAGCTCTGAAGTCTCCAGTGTCAGTTACAAGGATTATTTCCATAATGTGACTACCAAAGCCCTTAGTCTGACTGCCGGAGTCATAGATCCAAAAGAAAAGATGTTGTCAACAGGTGCCTCAGTTTCATATATCCCGCTTAAAAATCTTACTGTCTCTGCAAGTTATAAAAACTACAGTTATGACATTGCCGGAGACGCCCATTATTTCGGCGGCAAAGTGACTTATGCGGTTCCGGAATCATATTCGGCAGGCCTGAGCGCCAACCGCATGGAAGGAGCGATAGATCGACTCCGTTACAGCGAGTTACGTTTTTTTGCTTTAAAGATACTGGGCAAAACCACCCTGTCCGCAGACTATATCAGCGTGATTTTTGATAAAGCGATCAATGGAGTCAAGAACAGCTATTCCATCACAGGGTCCGCAGGATACCAGCTGACAGACAAGTTGAAGGTCGCTGCCGACCTGGAATACTCCAGAAGCCCTTTCATGAACGATGAACTGCGCGGAATGCTCAAGATTGTGTACGCCTTTGAAGCAAAATTTGGTGAAGGGGGGAGCAAGAGTGAAAAATAAACTTCTCGTATTGATCGCAGTAGCGGTCATGTCATGCGTTTTATACGCTTGTGCTAATACCAGCAGCCTGGTGAGAATACATCCAGAGTCTCTGAAGGGTATAACGCTCTGTAGTGAGTGTCACTCCGATCAAATTGGTGCAATGAATCATCAGGCGGTCGATTTTTTCAGAAAACATGGACTGTATGCCGGTAATTCCCGTCAGGTCTGTAGTGCATGTCATCAGGAGTCATACTGCGCCGACTGTCACGCAAAGAAAGAGGAGATCAAACCAAGCGCCAAATTTGCAGACTCTCCTGAACGTTTTTTGCTGCACCGTGGTGACTATCTGAGCAAGCACAAGATAGACGGCAGGGCGAACCCGGCCTCGTGCGTCAAGTGTCATGGCCGCCAGAACAATGAGAGGTGTGCGTCATGTCACAAATAAAACTTTTCCCAGTTTTTATCTTCGCCCTGGCCCTGGCCGGATGCGGCAACGCAAACCCTCAGGCCGTCTTCAGCCCTGACGGCGGTGGCCATCCGACCGGGTGGACAACAGCTCACAAGGTGAGCGCAAAGGCAAACCTTGAATCATGCCTGGACTGTCACGGACAAAATCTTGACGGCGGAATTTCAAAAATCTCCTGTACTGCCTGTCACCTGGGCAGCACACAATCGGTGCATCCACTGCAATGGGCTCAATACGCCTACGCCCGCCACAAATCCTACGTTGAAGCCAACGGCACAGCCTCCTGTGTGGTCTGTCACGGAGCAGGGCTGGCCGGTGTTGTCGGCAGCAGTCCGGCCTGTGCGACGGCATGCCACCTTGGCGGAGTATATTCAAAGCACCCGGCTCTCTGGACCCAATATTCGAGCCATTCCAATTATATGAAGGGCATGGCCTACAATGCGGCCAGCTGCAGCACGGCCGCCTGCCACGGCCTGGATTCCAAAGGAGTGTTTCTAAGCGGACCGTCCTGCTTCAGCTGTCATCCGGCCGATCCGGCCGTTCTGGCACCGGTGCCGGACAAGCATCCGCATAATCTGGTAAACAGCAGTGGTCACTTTGTCCATAAGCAGTATTTAATTTCCAACAGCGTTGCATCCTGTAACACGAACATCTGTCATGGAAGTGGTGGCCCCGGACCATCCTGTCTGACAGCCGGCTGCCATATTTAGGGAATCCACTCGCGGCTGAAAGCCGCTCCTTGTGTAGGGAAGGAGAAGTTCATGAGTACAGCCTTGCAGAGGTTTTTTGCCTGGTCGGCAGTAGCTTGCCTGACTATTGTCGCTGCTGCATGTGGCGGCGGTGGAGGTGGTGGAGGTGGCGGCGTGGCGGGATCAACGACAAGCATGTCCGTCACCGCACTGAAAGGTCCCATTCAAGGGGCCTTGATTCAGGTGTTCCAATTGCTGCCGGACGGCAGGGCGGGCAATCTGCTCGGGTCTGGAACATCCGACGGAAGTGGGACCTGTTCGTTTCAAATCCCGACAGTAATGGCTGGTGGGCCGGTGCTTGTGAAAGTGACCGGGCAGGCGAACAGCAGTTACGTAAGTGAAACTACCGGCGGAAGTGTCCCTTTTATCGCGCTTGAATCCTTTAGCGCAGTGACTGAATCGGTTGCCCCCGGGCAGAAAATTGTCGTCAGCCCCTTGACCGACGCAGCCTGCCAGAAACTGCAGCAGATATTGACCGTCAATCCCGCTCTGGCAACCGGAGACAGAATTGCCGGGGCTATTATCGAAGCCAACAAACGTATCGCCACGCTGATGAATGTCGGCAACATTCTGTCCGATCCCGCCGGCAGTACCTCCTATCAGTCCGCTCTGTACATAATTGATCAGATGATCGTTACTCAGGGCGCCCAGGCAAATACCCTCACATTCATGAATCTTATCAACCAGGCTTATGCGGATGTTACAAAGCCGTCCTACCAGACTTTTCAACAATCACTGGCCCTGGCGGCGGCAAAGGTAGCAATTGCCAGGCCGACTCTCTCCACTGCCGTACAGGCGATAGCAGCCGGTGTGACCAATCCCGCTCCTGAACCTGACTGGACTGACATTCAGCCCCCTACAGCGCCGTCCGGCCTGACCGCCTCAACAGCTGCGGTGACTGCGAACACGAGCTCGGTTCAACTGGCCTGGACCGCTTCTACCGACAACAAATCCGTAACCGGGTATGATATTTACCGTGACGGCAGCAAAATAGCCACGGTGACGTTGCCGGCCTATACAGACCCTTCTTTGGCCAACAATGCCACCTATACCTATTTCGTCATGGCATTTGATACGGCCGGCAACCGTTCCGTTGCCAGCAACCAGCTTCTGGTGCCGCTTGGCTTGACGCCGGTTGACAGCACTCCGCCGACCGCACCGCCAAACCTGTCGGCCTCCACCTTTGCAATCAATTCCACTACGGCTTCCGTTGTCCTGATGTGGGCTCCGTCAACCGACAATAAAGCGGTTGCCGGATACGATGTCTTCCGGGACGGCATCAAGATAGCTTCCGTAGCTATGCCGGGCTACACCGATCCGCTGGTTTCAATCGGTACGGCCTATTCCTATTACATCGTCGCGTTTGACGGAGCTGGAAATCGATCATCTTCAAGCAGTCAACTCTCCGTTACGCCGAACCAGCCTTCACTGGGGGTAACTGTAAACGGACAGCTTTCCCCCGGCATCATCGGACTGCCGCAGCAGGATGTTTTGATGCCGACAGCGCCATCTGGTCTTTCGGCCTCGACCTTCGCCCAGACCGCAACCACCAGTTCGATAGTGCTCTCCTGGAACCCGGCAACCGACAATACCGCAGTGACAGGCTACGAGGTTTATCGCAACGGCGTCAGGATTGCCACAGTGACACTGCCCGGCTACACAGATCCTTCAGTAACTTCCGCCGTCGCCTATACCTACTTCATCATGGCCTACGATGCGGCTGGAAACCGTTCGGTCGCAAGCAACCAATATTCTGTTACTGCGCCGGCTGCGTCGCTTTCCGTTACAGTCAGTGGCCAGCTTTCTTCATCTATTCTGGGTTTTTAGCAGCAAACGCAGCTCGTTGTGTCAAGTAATAACAATCCGGATCAAAGGACAAAATATGAAGAGTGTATTTGAAAGGAGGGAGAGTCAGATCAGAATCCCCGAAAGTAATTGAGCTTCTTTACAAGTATAACAAAAACAGACAGGAGGAAATCATTATGATCTGTAGAAAATTTATGTACATCGTGGCACTTGCAGCATGTGCCCTGTTGCCTCTGGCAGGCTGCAGCGGTGGCGGATCTGGCCCCGCCAAGCTTACTGAAAAGGGAACTGAAGTTACAGTCAACGGAAACGTTGACTCTGGCAAATCAACTGCCAAATCGGTCCAGCTGGCAGCCGGTGACGTGAACAGTGTAACGGCCTAC
>JACRCG010000032.1 GCA_016219145.1 Deltaproteobacteria bacterium
CGAATCTGCTGCTTGACGGCATACAGCATACTTTTCTCCATTTCATGGGTCTAGGCATTATTTCACCTCCGGTTTATGACATATGTCACTTTGCGTTTTATTAGACGCCATTATCGGCATATGTCAATAATTATTTTCAACGTAGAGTGTGTGCGTGAGAATTTAACAGATAAATATAGCGCCCAATGGAAGATGCATTGCATTATAAAAAAAGGCCCACGTTATGCGGGCCTTTTCGTTTCTTCATATGGCAGGTCAAACCGTGGTTCAGGCCAGATCCTGAACTCCCTGGTAGATAATGTCGAACAACTCCTGGATGTTTTCCTCAGCAATGCAGGAAAAGGCAATACGCAGGTCGGTCTTGGTAGTGGAAATGGCTCCCACCCCGTATTTGTCCAGCAGATGGATACGCAGTTTCTCGGCCTCTACCGTTTTCAACTTCAGACACATGAAGTAACCGGAGTTGAACGGGTAGTAGGTCCAGGCAGATTCATACTTGCCACTGTCCAGCACCTGCTTGGTCTTCAGCGCGCGCCCCTTCATGACCTGGAACTTCTCTTCCTTCTGGGCCAGAAATTGTGGTGAGCGCAGCGCCTCGATGACGAAAGTCTGGGAGGGGTGCGGACAGTTGGAGATCTTGGCGCGGATGATGCCCATGGCCTTCTTTTCGAGGGCGGTTATGACCGGAGTGTTTGCGAAACTGTTTCCGTCGGCGAAGGTGATAAAGCCGGTGCGGAAGCCCCAGACAAACTCCTCTTTTGTGGCGCCGTCCAGTTTGATGGCCAGAATGCGCGGATGGAGGTTGGCCAGTTTGCCGAAAAGGGATTCTTTGAGGCTGTCCTCGTAAAACAGGCCGAAATAGGCATCATCAGCAATTGCGACCACATTGCAGCCGGCTTCGGCCACTTCCTTGATGGTGGCTACCAGGGCGTCGCCCTCGGCCACGGTCGGAGTGTAGCCGCTGGGGTTGTTGGGGAAGTTCAGGAGGACAATTGCCTTCCCTTTTTCCTCGGCAGTGTTCTTCAGTTCTGTCTTGAACGCTTCTACATCATATCCTCCGGTGGCGGTAAAGGTCGGGTGTTTCTTGACAATGGCGCCGTTGCAGGTGCCGAAGGTCAGATTGTAGTTGCCCCAGAGCATGTCCGGCAGGATCAGGTGGTCACCTTTGTCTACGAACATGTCACCGACAATGGAGAGACCGTGAGTCAGGGCGTTTGTGACGATCGGGTTGCTGAAATGTTTGCCGTTCTGGCTGGGATTTTCACGCAGCATCTTTTCGCTCCACAGGGCGCGCAGTTCAGGCTTGCCGGCCGGCGGGGCATAGGGGTAGATGTCCTTGGGATCAAAGGCGGAGAGCTTGTCCTGGATGCACTGCAGGAACATCGGGCCGCCGTTTTCGGTGGCAATGCCGATGGTGGCGTTATATTTGTGGGCCTTCTCCTTGGCCTCGGCCGACTGGGTCAGTATTCCTTTGGGAAAGAAGAGATTCTTTCCGAGATCGGACAGCATTTCCAGAACATGCGGGTTGTGTTGGACAAGCTGATCGTTCAGTTCCTTAGCTAACGGGTTCATCGATTTCCTCCTGGAGTAGATAGATATTTGCCATACGGCTGCATGTGTTTTTATGTGCAAACATGAATGGACAGTAGAACAACACCGGTACAGTTTTGTCAATAGGGAATTAGGCCATGACATAAGACCTCTTACTGCTTGACCTGCCGAAAGATTTACGTTAGCTTTCGAGTCGAAATCTCCGGAGGGAGCTTTTATGCGTGTTATTGCCGGAATCTGCCGGGGAATGAAGCTGCTGGCGCCAACTGGAACTTCAACCAGGCCGACCTCTGATAAGGTTAAGGAAGCTCTTTTCAATATCATTTCAAGCCGGATTTCTTTTGATGATGTCAGAGTGCTGGACATCTGCGCCGGTACCGGCAGTCTTGGCATCGAGGCTTTGAGTCGAGGCGCGGCAGCATGTATTTTTATCGAGAACGAGCGCAGGGTTCTGGCCTGCCTGGAAAAGAACATTTCAGATGCACGCATAACAGACCGCTCAGAAATTTCTTCAATGGATGCGCTTAAGGCGCTTTCTGTTATTGTCCGTCGCGGGCTGATGTTTGATCTGGTTCTGTTTGATCCTCCCTATGATTCCGGCCTGTATGCATCAGTCCCGGAAGCACTGTGTAAGCTGGGATTGCTTGCTTCAAACGCTTTGTTTGTGGCTGAGTGTTCGGCTCGCAACCCTTTGCCGGATTCAATTGGTCCGCTTGCCAGGTTTGATCGTCGTGTTTACGGTGACTCGGCACTTGAGCTGTTTATTCTGGAGGAAACATGAAAAAGGTCGCCGTGTATCCGGGATCGTTTGACCCGATTACCTATGGCCATCTGGACATCATCAAACGTGGTCTGATCATATTCGATGAGATCATAGTCGCAGTCGCCCGGAACTCGCAGAAAAACGCCCTGTTTTCAACTGAGGAGCGGGTTGGACTTATTCAGGAAGTAATGAAAGATGAGAGCCGGGTCTCGGTTGACACTTTCAGCGGTCTGTTAATAGAATACGTTGCCTCAAGAGGGGCACATGTAATTATAAGAGGCCTCAGGGCTATTTCCGATTTTGAATATGAGTTCCAGATTGCCCAGATGAACAGTACGATCGGCCAGCAAATAGAGACACTGTTCATGATGACATCCTTGCAGTATGGCTATCTCTCCTCATCAATAGTCAAGGAAGTCTGCTCGCTTAACGGAGATATTGACCGATTCGTGCCGACTGAAGTGAAGCTGGCATTGAAACGTAAATACGGATTGAACTGAACCGCAACACAAGCGTGAGGTGCGAAAATGATTACCCGAGATATGATAATTGCAGATATTATTACACAACATCCGGAAACACTTGCCGTCTTCAAAAGCTATAATCTGGATTGCTATGAATGTCAGATAGCCGACCTTGAAACACTGGAACATGGAGCCGGGGTTCATAAGGTGGCTATCGATGATCTCCTTGAATCTTTGAACAACTCGCTGGCAAAATAATGGGGAAATCCCTATTGACCTGAACTGCTGACAGTGGTATGTTGCCGCAGGATTATTTTCCCTTTTAATTTAGCCCGAGAGGCTAGCAAAGGTTATAAAATGCAGGTGCAAAAGATCAACAAATTCAGAGGAGTCTTGCCGCATGATGCGGCGGGGCTCTTTTTTTTGTGACCGAAAGGAACAATCATGACTGCTGAACAAACTGTGATTTTGGATGGGGCCGGGGTGAAACGGGCCCTGACACGAATTGCACATGAAATTCTGGAACGCAACAAAGGTGTTTCTGATGTTGTCCTGATCGGGATCCGGTCCGGTGGAGCTTTCCTGGCCGACGGCATTGCGCAGCAGATAAGTGTCATAGAAGGGGACGGTGTGCTTGTCGGGGCAGTTGATATAACCCTTTATCGTGATGATGTCAGCGGTCATCTGCCGCATCATCCGGTCGGCAAGACTGACATTCCGTTCTCTCTGGAAGGAAAAAAAGTTGTTCTGGTCGATGATGTACTCTTTACCGGGCGCACTATTCGTGCCGCAATGGATGCTCTGATGGACCATGGTCGTCCCCGCTGTATCCAGCTGGCCGTGCTGATCGACCGTGGTCACCGCGAACTGCCGATCCGGGCCGATTTTGTGGGGCGTAATGTGCCGACCAGCCTGAAGGAAAATGTCCAGGTACGGTTTAATGATATGAATCAACCAATTGAAGTTGTACTCGAAAAATAGGGGAGGGTGAACAGTATGGCCGAGTTCAAGCAAAAGCACATCATTGCCCTGAGGGATCTGTCAAAAGAGGAGATTGAACTTCTGCTCTCAACAGCCGAGAGCATGCGCGAGGTAAACAACCGCGACATCAAGAAAGTGCCTACCTTGCGCGGCAAGACCATCATCAATCTCTTTTACGAAGCCTCTACGCGCACACGTACTTCCTTCGAGATTGCCGGCAAACGGCTTTCGGCCGACACCGTCAACATAACGACGGCATCCAGCTCGACCACCAAGGGTGAGACCCTGGCGGATACCGCCCTGAATCTGCTGGCCATGAAGCCTGATATCATCGTCATGCGCCACTCGGTTTCGGGGTCACATTATTTCCTGGCCGAAAAAGTCAATTGTTCGATCATAAACGCCGGTGACGGCGCTCATGAGCATCCCTCTCAAGGCCTTCTGGACATGCTGACCATGAAGGATCGTTTTGGCCGCCTGGATGGTCTTAAAGTCGCCATAGTCGGGGACATTACTCACAGCAGGGTGGCCCGCTCCAATATTCAGGGACTGACCAAGCTGGGGTCGTCAATTTTTGTGGCCGGCCCGCCGACCATGATGCCGCCCGGAGTAGAAAAGCTCGGTAACGTCACGGTCTGCGCCAACATGAAGGAGGCCATACAGGATGCGGATGTAGTAATGATGCTGCGCATCCAGCAGGAGCGGCAGGGCAAGACTCTTATGCC
>JACRCG010000035.1 GCA_016219145.1 Deltaproteobacteria bacterium
CCCTGTTCATCCTTGATGATGCCGGTGCATTTGACTATGTAGCCAAAACGGAGCTTTACCTCCCCCCCCAGCGTCAGGCGATGAAAACCTTTGAGCGGTTCCTCCATGAAATCATCACTGTCAATCCAGATTTCTCTGGAAAAATAGATCGACCTGGTCCCCATTTCCGGCTTTTGAGGGTGATTGGCCGCCTGAAACTCCTCGACCAGGCCAGCCGGATAGTTGTCAATAACCAGCTTGACCGGCCGTAATACCGCCATTGCTCTGGGCGCGGTCTCGTTCAGGTCGGCACGGACACACTCCTCAAGGATTGATACGTCAATCCAGGAGTCGCTGCGGCCAACACCGATAATTTCACAGAATGCCTTTACAGCAGCTGGAGTGTAGCCGCGTCGCCTGATGCCGACCAGAGTGGGCATGCGCGGATCGTCCCAGCCGCTGACAATGCCGAGCTGGACCAGTTCGTGCAGTTTTCGCTTGCTCATGACCGTGTAGGTCAGGTTCAGCCTGGCAAACTCATACTGACGCGGTCTGGCCGGAACCGGCAGATTATCCAGAAACCACTCATAGAGCGGCTTGTGCGACTCGAATTCCAGTGTGCAGATCGAATGGGTGATTCCCTCGATCGCATCCGACTGACCATGAGCGAAATCGTACATCGGATAGATCTTCCAGGCATCGCCGACATGCGGATGCGGAGCGTGAATAATGCGGTACAGCACCGGATCACGCAGGTTCATGTTGGGTGAAGCCATATCTATTTTGGCCCTCAAAACCTTTGCTCCATCCGGGAATTCCCCCCGCTTCATGCGACGGAAAAGGTCAAGGCTTTCAAATGTCGGTCGCGTGCGGCTCGGACTGGGTGTGCCGGCCTCGGTCAAGGTGCCGCGATGGGCACGGATATCATCGGCGGAAAGCTCTTCAACATAGGCCTTGTCCTGCTCAATCAGATATTCAGCCCACTGGTAGAGCTGCTCAAAATAATCAGAAGCATGGTAGAGGTGCCCGCCCCAGTCAAAGCCCAGCCAGCGGACACTCTCCTTGATCGAATCGATGTACTCCTGCTCTTCCTTGGCCGGGTTGGTGTCGTCAAAACGGAGGTGGCAGCGACCGCCGAAATCACGCGCCAGGCCGAAGTTGATACAGATTGACTTGGCATGACCGATATGAAGGTAACCGTTCGGCTCGGGCGGAAAACGGGTCACAACGGCGGAATGCTTGCCGCTTTTGATATCTTCGTCGATTATGGTTCTCAGAAAATTGTTGGTTGTGGATACTGCTTGTTCGTCAGACATGTGAAACCTCGTAAAGTCTATTTCAGCTGTTCACCTAAAAACGAATTCGGGTATGCCTGAATGATGCGGACATCGATAAAACTGCCGATCAGGCTGCTGTCGCCGCTAAAATTTACAATTCTACCGTTGTCAGCCTTGCCTGAAATCTGGCCGGGACGCTTCCCCTCCCCTTCGACCATCACCTTCTGAACCGTGCCGACATAACGCAGGCATATCTCGCGGGTGATGCGCTTTTGCAGCTCCATCAACCTCTCCAGGCGGACAATCTTCTGACTGCGGGTCAGCTCCTCATTCAGTTCGGCAGCCTTGGTGCCGGGGCGTGCCGAATAGACGAAGGAGAACAGGTCCATGTAGCGCACCTCATTCATCAAGGAGAGTGTCTGCTCGAAATCAGCCTCACTCTCGCCCGGAAACCCGACAATAATATCGCCGGTTATGGCAATATCCGGCCTGACCATCTTCAGCTTCCTGACTTTCTCAAGATAAGCGGCGCAGGTATAACCGCGCTTCATCTGTTTCAGCACCGCATCACTGCCGGACTGGGCCGGCAGATGGATCTGGCCGCACAATTTCGGTACGTTGCCGAAACAGGCGATCAGATCATCGGACATATCCTTGGGATGCGAAGTGGTAAACCGGATCCTCTCGATCCCGTCAACTTCGGCCACCAGATGAATAAGCCGGGAAAAATCAGGCTCGTTATCTGTTTTCAGGCCATAGGAGTTGACGTTCTGGCCGAGCAGCACGATTTCTTTGACCCCTTCATCGGCAAGCTGGCGGACTTCGGCTAAGATATCGGCAGAACGTCGGCTGATCTCGCGGCCACGCACATAGGGAACGATGCAGTATGAGCAAAAATTGTCACACCCCTGCATGACGGTCACAAACCGGGAAAGCCGGGATTGCCCCTTGATGGAGGGAAACAGGTCCAGCCTCTGGTCATTGTCGATAAAGGCTGTCTCTGATCGCCTTTCGCCTCGTTCTGCGCCGCTGACCATATCCGGCAGCAGATGAAGATTGTGGGTGCCGAACACCAGATCAAGGTAAGGAAACTTTTTCAGCAGTTCCTCCCCCTCCTGCTGAGCCACGCAGCCGCCGACTCCGATTATCTGCGACTTTCCGTCCCGCTTGTAAATACGCAGGTTCGCCAGGCGCTTGTAGACCTTTTCCTCCGCCCCGCCCCGCACACTGCAGGTATTAAGCAGAATCATATCGGCCGCAGAGGGATCGTTCGTGGGAGCATATCCAAGATCTGCCAGCATCGTGACGATCCGTTCCGAATCGTTGACGTTCATCTGGCATCCGAAAGTTTCTATGTAGAGCAATTTATCTAGCATGGCGAATTGATCTTTATACGGCATAATAAGCTGTAAAGTCAATTAAATAGGGATTTTGTCGGGATGGTGCCGTACTTGGCTGCAAGGGGAGCGGCAAGTTGCTGTTGTGAGACAGGCTACCGATGATATAGAATGCAAAAATGATATTTGCACGCCACCAATTAATGTCGGGATCGCTTGTCGCGATTGTCTTTATGTATTCGGTCGCAACCGGATTAGCTGCCACTTCCGATATACAAACTCACATCAATAATCTCGAACAGAGTGAAGGGATTAAAGCGGACTTCAATATCCATCCGAAGTCCGGCGCTGTGCGCATGCTGAAATCCGGAGATGGCAAATCAGTTTACAAAAACGTACAGACCGGCGCCACTCCAGAATCTGCATCCAGAGCCTTTGTCTCACGCCACGGCAAGATATTCGGAATCGGCAGTGATAAGGAGTATCTGACCAGAAAAATCAACAGAGATAAAAATGGCAATTCCTATGTCAGATTTCAGCAGCATCAGCTGGGACTGCCGGTGATCGCAGGTGAGTTTGTTGTTCACTCCGACCGCTCTCACAACGTAATGAACGTGCTTGGGAAAACATCGCTCAAATTGCCGGCGGCCAGCACCCCCTCATTTTCCTCCACAGCCGCTCTGGAAGCCGCGCTTCGGGCGACCGCAAAATATCATGATGCCGAAGCCGGCACTCTTACAGGCAGCCGGCCGGTTTTATCAGTCTACAACCCTTCACTCTTGAACAGCCTTGCAGAAAACACGTCAACACTTGTCTGGCAGATAGAGGTGAAATCCAGAGCTCTTGCTCCCATACGGCAATTCGTACTGGTAAATGCCGCAACTGGCGCAATTGAACTGAGCTTCAATCAGATTCACCGGATAAAAGACCGGGTTGTGTATGATAAAAGCAATATTCGCGGCGAAATTGATCCGAACAATCCGGCAACCCGTGGTGTGTTACAAAGATCCGAAGGTGGTATTGCAAGCAACATTCCTGATGTAGAGCATGCGTATCAATACTCCGGCGATACCTACGATTATTACTTTACGATGTTTACCCGTGACGGTATCGACGGCAGTGGCATGCAGATTGTCAACTCGGTGAGATACTGTAGTACCGACTTATCGGAGCCCTGTCCGTATCAGAATGCATTCTGGGACGGACAGCAGATGGTGTACGGAGAAGGTTATCCGGCTGCACCGGACGTTGTGGCACATGAGCTGACTCACGGGATTACTGACAGGACCAGCGGACTTTTCTATTACATGCAGTCCGGCGCTATCAACGAATCGTTCTCGGACTTGTGGGGAGAGTTCGTCCAGCAGAAATACCATCCGTCGCCTGACGCCGATAAATGGCTGATTGGCGAAAATCTGCGCGGCATAGGCGGCCCCTTCAGAAGCATGAAAGATCCCGGCAGCTATGGAGATCCTGACCGGATGTCAAGCGCCCTGTATGCGTGCGGCTCCGGAACTGCGACTTCGGACAATGGCGGGGTGCATTACAACAGCGGCATCAACAACAAGGCTGTGTATCTGATGACAGACGGCGGCTCTTTTAACGGGAAAACAGTAACCGGGCTTGGGGCGGACAAGGTCTCGCGCCTGTACTTTTACGTCCAGACAAATCTGCTGACCTCCGGCAGTGATTATGCCGACCTGTATAACGCGTTGCAAATGGGGTGCAGCACTCTTGTCGGAACCGACGGCATCACCCAATCAGACTGCCAACAGGTAATAAATGCCCTTGACGCTGTGGAGATGAATCAGCCGGCCGCCAACTGTTCGGCCCCGGAAGCGCCGGTATGCGCCGCCAACGAAATTCCGGTCAACCTGCTGTTTGATGATTTTGAAAACGGATTAACCAATTGGGTAACAACTACGGACAGCGCTACAGCAACGACTGTCTGGACAATTGACTCCCAGTACGCCAAACCTGGCGCAAATAATACATCCAACTCATTATACGGAAAGGATATTGATACAAAATCTGACACCTATGCCGCCCTGGCGGCCGCAATAGTCCTTCCTGCAAATGCGTATCTGCATTTTGATCACGCCTATGAGTTTGAGTACAGTAGTGATACCGGAGAAGTCTATGACGGCGGAGTTGTCGAGTACAGCCTCGACGATGGTTCAACATGGCTCGACGCCGGATCACTTGTTACCCATAACGGTTATAGCAACAAAACCATTTATAACGACCCGGTCATCGGCGATAACGTCCTGGCCGGAAAACGGGCTTTCAGTGCAATCAGTAACGGCTATATCTCTTCCCGCCTGAATCTGGCATCACTATCCGGTAAAAGTGCCAGATTCCGCTTCAGAATCGCTACTGACAGCGGCAACGCCGCGTTCACGCCCCCTGAATATCCTTTTGGGTGGGTTATAGACAATTTCAGACTATATACCTGTCAGTCAACTTTGCCGGGTGCGCCAATCATCGGCACGGCCATAGCGGGCAACAGGCAGGCTACGGTAAACTTTTTCGCACCACTATCCGATGGCGGCAGTACAATATCCGGCTACACAGCCACATCCAGCCCGGGCGGCCTGACCGGAACCGGCACCGCTTCACCGATTACGGTTATCGGTTTGACTAATGGCATAGCCTATACTTTTACAGTTACGGCCACAAATCAGGCAGGAACGGGTGCGCCATCGGCAGCCTCCAACAGTGTGATTCCACCAATAATCCCAGGCGATTGCGACTTCAACGGCACTGTCACGATTGCCGAGGTACAGGGCGCCATCAACATGTTTCTGGGATTAAAGGGTGTAGAAGAGTGTGTTGATATAGACAAAAACGGAAATGTAAGCATCTCTGAGGTACAAAAGGTGATTAACAGGTTTCTGGGGCATTGAAGGGAAGCAATTTATGCTGATTGACTGGAACGACATAGACACTGTGCTGCTGGATATGGACGGCACACTGCTGGACCGCCATTTTGACGATCACTTCTGGCTGGAGCATGTTCCCAAACGCTGGGCGGCCCTTAATCACACCCCTGTCGAGCAGGCCAAAGAATATCTTTATGAACTCTTCAGATCCCAGGAAAACAGTCTCAACTGGACCGATCTCGATTACTGGTCCGAGCGGCTCAAATTGGATATTCCACTTTTGAAACGGGAAGTTGAGCACCTGATAGCTGTTCATCCATTCGTGATCGACTTCCTGCTGTTTCTGAAACGGCGCGGTAAAACGGTCTGGCTGGTTACAAATGCCCACTCCAAGACACTTGATCTGAAAATGAGAGCCACCCGGATCGGACCTTATTTTGACGGCGTAATTTCGGCCCACCAGGTCGGTCTGCCGAAAGAGGATGATCGCTTCTGGGGGCGATTACAGAACCATGTTCAATATCAGCCGGAAAGGACACTGCTGGGGGAAGACAGCGAAACCAACCTGACTACTGCCGAGCGCTTCGGAATTCGCTACCTGATCTATATCAGCCGTTACAGCTCAAAAATATCACCGCGAAAATCGGATAGTTTCCCGACCATTGAATACTTCAACAGGCTGATTCCTGAAACAGGGACAACCAGCATTGCCATTCCTGATTAAAAAAAGGCGGCTGGTGCATGGATAACACCAACCGCCTCAAATTCCGGATCAGTTACACGTTTAAACCTGAAACAAAACAGTTGGCTCTCACAAAGGCACAAAGAACACAAAGAAATCAGAGAGTTATACAGGTTTATGCACCCACCCATAGGGTTTTATTCTTCGCTTTGATAATCTACTGATTTTCTTGGTGAACTTTGTGAGCTTTGTGTGATAACAGCCGTTTTAAGGTTAAATCCGGCTCAGTATGGTTCTGAATTTCTCCAGCTTTGAGGCGCCCTCTTCGATCAGCTTGATCAGATCTTTTCTGGCGCTGCCGGCTACATCCTTACCCTTCTCGACCAGCTCATCAGTCTTTTCCCCGATTGTCTCCACCATGTTGTTTACATTGGTCGCAAGCTCCTCCACCGCTTCATCAGCCCTGTTGCGGGCTTTTTTTGCGTAGCGGACCAGATCTTTCCTGGTCCTGTTGCCGGCTTGTGGTGCGAACAGCAAGGCCAGCCCGGCCCCGATCACTCCGCCGGCAAAAACCAGCAAAGCCGCCGCCGCAATTTTCTTGTCCCGATCGTCCATATCAACCTCCTTCGTGGCATTTGTGTGTCAATTGTACCCCAAGTGGATATTTTCACAAGCCTGTTACTGAATCCATAAATCTTTATCTTTGTACAGCGGCGTGATATATACATCCGCATCAAATCAATCAGCAATTTATACGGGGTAACCAATGAATACTACAATCTACGATGTCCTTATTATCGGCGGAGGGCCTGCGGGACTCTCGACCGCTTACCTGTGCCACAAGCATGGGCTTTCATACCTGGTGCTTGAGTCCGGCAAGGCTATTTTTCAGGGCATTGCCAATACCTATCCGGAGGGAAAGCTGGTGTACGCCTCCAAGCCGAAGGATGCTCCCGAGCCGTTCATGGTTGAAGAGCTGCGCCCGCCCGATAAACCGGTCACGGTTGAAAGTTATCTGCAGTACGTGCAGCACTTCGTACAGCATGAGAATCTTCACGTTCAGACCGAAGTTGATTTTGAAG
>JACRCG010000013.1 GCA_016219145.1 Deltaproteobacteria bacterium
AAGTGTTCACCAACCTGATCGTCAACGCAGTTCAGGCCATGGAGCAGGGGGGAACGCTGACGGTCAGGACCGCCTGGGACCACCAGGCCGGGATATGCCGGGTGGAGATCAGGGATACGGGCAAAGGCATCCCTCCGGAACTGCTCAAGGACATCTTCACCCCCTTCTTCACCACCAAACAGACCGGCAACGGCCTGGGCCTGTCGGTCTCCTACGGCATAATTGAAAACCACGGCGGCACGATCACCGTAAGCAACCCGCCGGAAGGCGGTTCGCTGTTCGTTGTCACGCTGCCGCCGGGGCAGGCAACCGGGGAGAGGCTGGACGGGCGGGAAAACGGCGCTGCCACATGAATTTACTCAAGGTGACAAAAAGAGAGGGACACCAGACCAATATGGACATTCGCACATTAAGATGATATGTAGAACAAATGCGTGTCAAATGTTCGTGGTGCCAGAAAACACTTGTATTTGATGAAGATGGCACCTCGGTGACGCACGGCATATGCTTGACCTGTGGCACTAAGTTGCTGGAAGACGCCGGGGTTGACCCTGCTCATTTCATTACGCACTATTTGAGATTGCGACAGCCAAAGCGGATTTACTCGGATCAGGAAGAAGTTGAATAATAAAAGGCCCCCGCCTTATCACAAGCGGGGGCCTTTTTGATTTATCGGGACTTTTCAAAACGATCTATTCTAACCAGAGCCAGGTCACCAATCTTCGCGGTGGAAACCTCCAGTTCGAAGATCATCGTCCCGCTGGCCTTTTTGATCTGAAGTGGGCTTGAAATTCCCTGATGCGGTTTGCCGGTCGCGAAGGTGTCGATGATGCCGTCCCTGATCCTGCAACCTTCACAGTTGCCGTCTTTCCCGCAACCGGCTTCCGTGAAGGCATGAATGCAGTCAAATACCTGGCCTCCCCTGCGGCCTTCGACTTCGTGAACATTTTTTCCGAACAGATCAAGAGCTCTTCTGTTAGCGGTTACGACCTGCCTCGGGTTTCCCTGCATCAGAAGAATCGGGGCATCGATTGACTCAATCCACTCGTTCCGGTCAAACTCTCCCGGTTCCTGCTGCGATGAATTTTCACCGATGCCATATCCGATCGCAATCTTTTCGGCCACAACACGGGCAAGAGCCTGGATCTGGCCAGCAGGCATCTCCTCGATGCCAAAAAGTTTCCGGTCAAAGTCGCACAACCGGTCGGCAATGACGACGTCCGGTTTGAGCCCCTCGATCACGCCATTCATCATGCGTGACGAACAGTTGACGAAACATCCCTCCAGGGCGATCAATCGCGAGGCCTTGCGAACCAGGTCGCGTTGCCCGGTATCCTTGGTGAATGCTCCGCCCAGGCAAATCCTGACGGTTTTACCGGGGGCAAGCGTGTGACAGAGAATGTTGGCTGCCTGACGGGCGATCTCGCCACGCAGGCAGGCGCCTTCACAACAGATAACTGCTACCGGCTTTTCTTTTTGGCGTTCGGCATAGTCGTCGCAAAGTCGGCAATTGCTCTTTGCCTGTTCAATGCGCACCACTTCGTAGCCGACGTTTGCTCCGACTCTGCCTGCTGTTCCACAACAACCTGTCTGACTCATGTGTTCCTCCACCCGTAGAATTGACCGCTTCGTGCCCTATAGACGGGAAAGAGGTGGAAAAGGATACGCCGTAAAGAATTATTTCACGTTTTACGATCACACATGATCTGGTTGCGTTCGTCGTGGTAAAAGCTGCACTGGCTTTGCATAGCCTTGCGCAAAGCCGCGCGGCCACGATGCAACCTGATCTTCAAGGTGTCGATGCTTATGTTGAGTATTGCGGCAACCTCAAGGTTCGCAAGTTCTTCGAACTCCGCCAGGAGCAGGACTGTGCGGTAATTTTCAGGCAACCGGTCGATGACACCCCGTATGCAAGCGTTCATTTCCTGCCGGACATATTCCCTGTCTGTCCCCAAAGAGCCGGTGTCGGGAAGGTCGTCAACCGAACCGTCATCATCGAACAGCAGCTCGGAGCCTTTCTGTTTTGCCAGGGATGAATTCAGATAATCATGGGCGGTGTTTGTTGCAATGCGGAATATCCAGGTGGACAGAGAGGATTCCTCCCGGAAACTGCCCAGTGAACGACTGACTTTCAGAAATACGGCCTGGGTAAGGTCAAGGGCGTCATCCTCGCAAGTAAGGTTGCTGAGATAACGGAGTATTTTCGGCTGGAATTCGGTGTAAACGCTGTCAAAGTCCCTCAATGTTGCCCTCGATTCCCGCTACTTAAATCAGCAGATTCTGTTAGTGCCGGCTTTACCTTCAGTAAACTGCAATTACATCTTATAAATATCTGCCATACTGTCAAACTTATATGCAAAAGGGAGCCAACCTGCCAGGTCAGCCCCCTTATTATTGCGAAGGACAAGAATAAATGTTTGTGTTACTCGCCGGACTACCCGCTTTTCAGGAGAGACTTCCCACATCCCGCTTGATGCTGTTCCGAAGCATATCCGGAATACTCCGCCCGAAGCCGGAAATAGTCATCCGGGGTATTCACGTTGCGGAATGAATCAAAACCGGGATCAATGGCGGCAACCTGTTCCTGCCGTAGCTCCAGTACCCGCACCCGCGGAAAGAAGGAGACGATCCGGCGGCGGTCGGCCGCCAGCGACTCCTCCATCGGGCCCAGGCATTGCTTGCCGTAGATCGCGTGCAGAGGCTCCAGGCCGTTTTCCCCCTGGGGGATTACCACGTCGGCCGTGTC
>JACRCG010000033.1 GCA_016219145.1 Deltaproteobacteria bacterium
ATCTGCCCGGGACCGAATTCTCCCAGGTTTCCTCCATCCCTGCCGGAAGGGCAGAGAGAGTTGTTTTTTGCACAGGCGGCAAAATCCTCGCCGGCTTCGATCTTTGACTTGAGTGCCTCACAGGCCTCTTTGCTATCAACCAATATGTGGCGGGCACTGGCTCTGACCATATTAAAACCTCCTTAATCCTGTTATATTCAAATCCTTCACACTGTTATCAGGCTCGTTTTGACACTATTATCAACAATAGTCAATACGTTCCGTAACCGTAGCCTCACCGGCGATAAACAGCATCGCTATAGTCGCCGGTCGGCATCAGCGTCCCGTGCGGGTCACGGACATACATCCAGGCGGAATACTCCTGATTATCAACTATCACCGACACTTCCCGGCGTGTGTAATAATGAGGATGCCCTTCCATCTTATCCAGCTTATCAAGTGTCTCGCCATCCACTGCATACAACTCGCCTACGATCGGATAGCGGGCCTCACTGCTTATCACGTATGGATAGCCACCGGCGATATACATCGAGTAGTTGTCCCTGGTAGCACCGACACCATAGTAACTGGCATCCTTCAACATTTGATGATTTCCGTGAGAATGGCGAAGCGTGCCGTAAACAAAGATCAGATGCTGATTTTCCATGGGATAAATGACCTCGCCTGACGGGAATTGGAGCTGCTAACCATCATCAGCCATATTATTGTTAACATGTATTTATCTGCAATACCAGTAGTATATGATTACCAGCCCTCCGGTGGAATATCAGAAGACCTGCCGGAAAGAGACAAAACCGTACCATTGGACGTACCGTACAAAATGATATCCGTGCATACTGTTAAAAAGTGATCCAGGACTCCAACAACATTGATATACTGCTATTTTTGGTATAGCATTTCCTCCTGAGCAACCGGACTTTACCCTTCACAACCCTGATTATACCGGCAATTCGTCAACTTCAAAGCATACCGCTGCGAGACTGAAAGGAAAATATGATGGATCCTGAACTCACTCTCCAACTCAAGCAGGTACTTTCATCTCTTCAACTGCTACTTCCCAAACCGGCTGAAGCAATCGACTGGAAAACGTGCCACGCTGCCAACTGGCGCAAATATTCGTTTGCCGGCTATCTGGAAGCGGTTGAGCAGGTTGAAAACGTCAGCCTCGATGACCTGCTCGGCATCGAAGAACAGAAACGGGCTGTCGAAGAAAACACCCGCCAGTTTCTGGCGGGATACCCCGCCAACAACATTCTGTTGTGGGGCACGAGAGGCACCGGCAAATCATCTCTGATCAGGGCGATTCTGAACCGCTACGCCTCGGACGGACTCAGGATAGTACAGGTTGAAAAAAGTGACCTGGTCCACCTGCCAGATATAATGGATGCCATCAAACGACTTCCTTATCGCTTCATAATTTTTTCCGACGATGTTTCATTCGAACCGGGTGAATCCAGCTACAAAATGCTGAAAAGCGCACTGGACGGAGCGGTATACGCCCTGCCAGACAATGTGCTGATCTATGTTACATCCAACCGGCGCCACCTGCTCCCCGAGTATGAAAGCGATAATCGCGGCGCGATGATGGTCAACAACGAGATCCATCATGGCGAGGGGGTGGAGGAAAAGATTTCTCTTTCGGGACGCTTCGGATTATGGGTAGGTTTCCACCCCTTCAGTCTGGAACAGTATCTGAAAGTTACCAGACAGTGGGCGGAAAAGCTCTCCGCAAAACAGCAGACAGATCTTCCCTGGACAGAGGATGCAAGGGAACAGGCAATCCAGTGGTCATATATGAAGGGTGACGCCAGCGGCAGGATCGCATATCAGTTCGCCTGCCGATGGGTCGGCAAACAGATGCTCAACAAAAAAAAACAGTGAAAAAGTAATCTTCAAAACCATCTTTGCTACGTATACCGTCAACAACGTATACAATCTTGGCGCGGACAGAAGAGCTGTTTATACTTAATGAAGTCAAGAATGCCACCTGACATCCGGGGGACAGCTTCATGTGTAAAAAGCTTTTTATCGCCGCTACCGGTCAACACTGCGGAAAGACCACCATCAATCTTTCTCTGATGCATCTGGCGCTTCAGCGCTACGAAAGGGTCGGCTACATCAAGCCGCTGGGGCCCAAGTGTCAGGAGTTTAACGGTGTAATCGCCGATAAGGACGCGGTGCTTATGGCAAAGGTATTCGGCCAGGAGGAACGCATTGCACTGATGTCGCCGTTGGTACTGGGCAAGGGAGCCACCCGCCGGTTTCTGGATGGTGAACTGTACCGGGAATGGGCCGCGGAAAAGATTCTTTCCGCATGCCGCGAACTGGAAGCGCAGTGCGACCTCCTGCTGATCGAAGGGGCCGGACATGGGGGTGTGGGATCCGTAATCGGCCTGAACAATGCCGAAATGGCAAAGATGCTGGATGCTCCGGTGGTAATGGTTGCGGGGGGCGGAATCGGAAATGTGGTGGATTCGGTCCGCCTGAATCTGGCACTCTACGACCAGGAAGGTGTGTCCGTCCGCATGCTGCTGGTCAACAAGCTGATTGCCGAAAAGCGGCAATCATCCCTGGCCTATCTGGAAAAGTATTTTGGCCCCAAGGGAATCAA
>JACRCG010000043.1 GCA_016219145.1 Deltaproteobacteria bacterium
CAAGGACATTTGCAGAATTCTTGAAAATACACTCCCCCCTCCCTTGACGGGAGGGGGCTGGGGGTGGGTGAAGGTGAAACTTGCCGATATCATGGCAACCTCCCCCCCACCCTAACCCTCCCCCGCCAAGGGGACTTTTTGAAGGCTTACAAGAAACCCATTATTTATGGAGAGTCCTCAGATAATTCCGTGCAGTGGCCCCCCTTTGACGCCCAGAGCATCAATCCTGCGTTCTACTTCAGGATCATCCTCCAGAACCGGAGCATGGAAGGGCTTGATGCGGGCATCAATCACCAGCGCTCCACGGCAGCCCCAGTGACGTCCTGATGTCTCTGCCGCAACTCCGTAGATATCAGTAGCCGGGTTGGAGCGCGTAAAGGTCACCCAGAGAAAGTTATTCAAAGTTGCGGCGGTAAAGCTGCTGTCATCGCAGAGTACAACCAGCGGGAAACCGTCAAAAGTGTTACGGCCGACATGAAAGCGGCAGAACTCTTCCACCGCAGGATCAGAGTCGCCCCTCCCCTGCTGTGATGGAGGCCCCTGTACGGCCAGCGCACCCGGCAGGCAGACGGCGGCCGGACCGAACCCGGACGGCATCTCCAGAGCGGAAGGCACTTCAGTTGCCAATGTGCGAAGGACAGGCCCGGCTGCCGCGATTACAACTTTGGAGCCCTGATTGAGGCCGGAACCGCTGTAATCAAGCGTATCGATAGTTGTAGCGGTCTGGAAGTGCAGATTGCTGCGCCAGTCTGCCCGCTCCAGAATATGCCTGAAAAACGCCGGAATGTCGTGCGTGTGAAGTCCGGGAGCATCCTCGTCTGCCGCGATCAGGAGATACTTGGCCAGGGAGAGCTGTCCCTGTCCCAGAATCGCATTGGCCACTGTCAGCAGCTCCTGCGGCTCTCTGACGACGGCATATGGGACGTAGCGTTCACTGGCAATAGCCAGCAGGAGCGGATGAACACCGGCGGCATCGACGGCGTGAACCTCCTTGACCCCCGGAACGACTGTCGGTATCAGCGGTCCGGTCAGTTCATGAATAAAAGCCCCGAAACTGGTGTCCTCCTGGGGAGGGCGCCCCACGGTGGTAAAGGGGAAGATCGCATCCCGGCGGTGATAGACCGCCTCAACTTCGATAAAAGGGAACTCGTGCGTCAGGCTGTAGTAGCCGAGATGGTCGCCGAAAGGGCCTTCCGGCAAGGTTTTACCGGTGTGGACAACTCCGCAGATGCAGAAATCGGCCTCTGCCGGAACCGGCAGCTGTCCCGGCAGACGAGTCATGGCGATGCGATGGCCGCCCAGAAGCCCTGCAAAGGAAATCTCAGACATCCCCTCCGGCAACGGCATGACTGCCGCTACCGTCATGGCAGGAGCCCCGCCGATAAATACGTTCACGCGCAGAGCATCGCCCCTGGCGATCGCTTCAGCATGATGACCGCCGATACCGCGATGAATCTGATAATGCAGACCGGCCTGCCGGTCAGTCTGATACTGATTGCCGGACAGCTGTACCCGGTACATCCCCAGGTTGGATTTACCGAAACCGGGCTGTGACGGGCTTTCACTGTATACTTGCGGCAGGGTAACGAATGCACCGCCGTCTTTGGGCCAGGAGATAATCTGCGGCAGTTGCGAGAGTGTAGTCCGGCAGTCCAGTGACGGGGCAGAGGCTGTCAGACGCGGCAGCAGATTGAGTGCTGCAAAGGGGGCTTTTATGGCTTCCAGCGGGTTTTTAAGCGCCGAGAAAGGATTGATCTTAAGATCGACCAGACGCCGGATGTCGTCAACAGTATCGCGGAATATGAAGCGGGTTCTCTCCAGTGTCCCAAACAGATTGCCCAGCAGCGGAAAATGGCAGCCAACCGCATTAGTCAGCAGCAGCGCCGGTCCTCCGGCCCTGTATACCCGCCGCTGCAGAGCTCCGATTTCCAGATTCGGATCCAGGGGTATTTCTATACGCCGCAGCATTCCGCGCCGCTCAAGATCAGCCACACACTCCTGAAGATTGCGATAGCCCATGCTACTCCCCTGTCCGACGCATTTTCATTATCATCAATTCATTTTGATGCAGTTTGTCACTGGCAGCAGCTATTTCCGAGCGGGCCGCCTCATCCTTGAAACGTTCCAGCGCTTTGCCGAGCATGTTATAGGCCTCGGCAAAATTACCGGCCTTGTGCCTCCAGCGAGCCAGCAGAATCAGATACTGGTAGGCTTCCGGGTCAAGCTGAATCGCCTTGCGGAGTTCCGTTTCGGCTTCAGCCAGACGGCCGGACTTTTCATTGGTCTTGGCCTTCTGAAAATGCACCAGCGCTATAGCCCCGCGTACATCGAGCCGATCCCGCTCGTTATCCAGACTTTTTTCTGTCTTCTCAAGAAATGAAATCGCCTCATCGTGCTGGCCGCTTCTGACCAGGGCTGACATGATCGCAGCGATTACATCCTTGTTCTTGTAATTTATTTCGAGCGCCTGACGGAAATGCTCCAGAGCGGCGGCGTACTCCTCACGTCCCATGGCGGCCCGTCCGGCCTGGAGCAGTGACCTTACCCTGTGATTATTGAAAACTGTACGCACCGTCTGGTCCGTTATGCCTGCAAAACGTTCCTGGTAAAGGAGGTTGAAATCTGCATATCGTCCCAGCCGGATGTAGATATTGGCCAATCCGGTCAGATATGAATTAACCCTGGCGGAATCCCGGCCAAAAGCCCTGTCGGCAAGAGACAGTGCCTTTTCGTAATATGGGGCAGCCTCGGAATATGCCCCCCGGCGTGAAAAGGAGAGCGCCGACGATCTGGCAAGCTGGGCCTCGAACAGACTGGACATCTTCTGATATGCCGCTCTGGCTGACTCGTCATTATCAATTCTTTTCAAGCTCAGTTTTGCAAGTTTGAAGCTGCAGTCATTTGCAGACGCATCAGTGTGCCGGTCCTGTAGCTCACCGGCAAGTGACTCACCTGATATGACCAGCTTCAGCATATGACCTTCGGCACGGGCGGAATCAGCGTATGGATAGCGGACGGCAAAACCGGTCTTGTCGCTCCCGGCAAACTGGCCGACTTTTACGCTCTCGCCACCGAAATAGCCGCTTGAAGCGTCCTGATCACCGTCATTACTGATCACCAAAGCAATCTGATGGCGACCGCGCATACCGCTGCAAGCCTTGCCGGAAGCGGTTACAACATCCAGATTTCCGGCAAAATAGAGCAGTTCGGCACTGGCAGAAAGCGGCAGCAGCAGGAGGATAAAAATATATGTGACAGGCAGGTAAGTTGACGGCATGAATACACTCTCTAAAAGATGTCTTGACCAGTGCGAGAATATCATTGTAATCAAGCAAATACAATCTCGGGATTGAACAAAGCGGAGCCACCATGACGACCCGCCTGACACTTTTCAAAAAGATTCTGATTATCACCCTGCTGCTTTCGCTGCTGCCTCTGCTGGCGTCATCACTGATACTATTTTTCAATCTGGAATCGACCAGCGCCAGACTTACATCCGAGATCGGCGGCACTGCCGACATCCAGGCTTCAGAATCGCTTCAGATGCGCGCAACCCAGGTTGCAGAAAGCATAGCCGACTTTCTTCGTCAATGCGAAAGCGACCTGATTTTCCTCTCCAGCTCTCAACTGGACAAGTCTACGGTGCTGAATTTCTATACCAGCCGCCGGGGTGAAATCTGGCAGCGAACCGGAACAGCATCCGCTCCCCTTGAAATCCGTGAACAGGTCCCTATTTATCGCAGCATTGCCATGATCGATAAAACCGGACGCGAAAAACTGGTTATCAGAGACGGAAATATTGTGCCGGACAAGTTTCTTGGAAATGTGTCGGACCCGGCCCAGACCGAGTTCAAGACCGAAGAATACTTTAACAGGGTGCTGAAGCAGCCCGGCAAAATTTATGTTTCCCATCTCACCGGCTATCACGTATCGAAACAGGAACAGCTGAACGGTGCGGATGAACCGGAAAACGCCTTTGAGGGCAAGAGCTATCAGGGAGTCATCAGATTTGCCGCCGCACTGTTCGACCAGACCGGCGCCTTTAACGGCGCTGTAGTCATTGCGCTTGATCATCGTCATTTGATGGAGTTTTCACAACACATTGATCCCGGCAACAAATTCTCCACCGTATTCCCTTCCTATAAAAGCGGTAATTACGCCTTTATTTTTGACGATGAAGGCTGGATCATTACCCACCCGAAGTACTGGGACATCAGGGGGCTGGATCAGAACGGCAAGCTGGTGCCTCCATACTCGGCAAAATCGAGTACGGACGACATCAACGCTGGCCGGATCCCCTTCAACCTCGACCAGGCCGGTTTCATCCACCCGAACTATCCTCTGGCGGCGGCGGCAGTCAGAAAACAGCAGTCCGGCTTTGTTGACACCACAAATGTAGGTGGTGAGAAAAAAATCAGGGCCTATGCGCCCATCGTGTATTCAAGCGGTGATTACGGCCGCTACGGAGTGTTCGGTGGTGTGACAATCGGCTTCCAGCTTGACCGTTTTCAGAATGCCGCACGCAAAGGAAGCAGGCTGATCAACCAGCAGTTGGGAGAACATCGCACGCGAAGCGGAATCATTCTGGTCATAACTGCCATTCTGGCCGGCCTTTCTGCCTGGCATCTGTCGCGCGGCATAACCAGCCCCCTGCTCCAGCTGACCGAAGGAGCCCACAAACTGGCGGAGGGAGACATCCGCACACGGGTTACAGTAAGCTCTTCTGACGAAATAGGTGAGTTGGCCAGAACCTTCAATTTCATGGCTGATGAGCTAGAAACACGCAAGAGAAGCCTCCTGACAACCCTGGATGAATTGCGCGGCTCCCGCCTGGATATTCTGGCCGAGAGAAACTTCAAGGAAAGTGTGCTGGAGAGTATTTCAAGTGCGATCATAACATTTTCACCTGATGGGCTGCTCACATCGATCAACGGCAACGGATTGAATATTTTTGGAGGCTCTACCGCCATAGGCATGCCATACCGCACCATATTCAAGGAATGGGGCCAGATAAATGAACGCATCAACTATTTGTCCGAAGCAAAAAAGGGGTACGGCCGCGAACCCTTGACCATGAATATAAATGGCGAAATAACCCATTATGATGTTGGTATATTCCCGATCGGGGAAAACGCTGAAATGGGGCTGACTGTAACAATGCGAAACGAGACCGAACGTGAAAAGCTGCGCGAAGAGATGATCAGGCTTGACCGACTTGCTTCCCTGGGGAAACTCTCGGCAGGAATAGCGCACGAGGTCCGCAATCCGCTTACCGGCATCTCGCTGCTGTTGGACGACCTGCACGACCGTCCGGCATTCAGCGCCGATGACAAGGAAATGCTTTCAAAGGCGCTGTCCGAAATTGAGCGGGTTGAGCGACTGATAAGCTCCCTATTAAGCTATTCCTCGCCGGTAAGGGCCGATTTCAGGGAAGGTGATCTTGGCAGGGTACTAAAAGATATTATCCTGTTGATGCGCAGACCGGCCGAGATAAAGGGCGTGGAGCTGGAGCTGGTGTCCGGAGAGCTGCCGGTGTTCAGGTTTGACCCGGAGAAGATAAAACAGGCCCTGATCAACATAATCAAGAATGCCCTGGAGGCGCTTGAATCTGGCGGCGCCTTGACGATAACCACACGCCATCAGGATGACAGCGTCATCATCACTGTCCATGACAACGGCCCGGGCATCAACGAAGAGGATCTGCCGTTGATTTTTGAACCGTTCTTCACCCGCAAAGGCGCCGGCACCGGTCTGGGGCTCTCCATAACACAGAGAATTATTGAGGAGCATCACGGCAGTATAACGGTCGAGAGTACCAGCAAGGCCGGAACTACATTCAGGATTGTGCTTCCGGCCGGGCTCGAATAAGCGCAGCCTTGATTAACTCACAGAATCTTTCTGGAGTAATACTG
>JACRCG010000034.1 GCA_016219145.1 Deltaproteobacteria bacterium
CAGAAGTTCAAAATGAGGGAGATGGCGATTAAGGAGTTACAGCTGGAGGATATGGGAGAAACGGCCTGATACCGATTCCAAATCGGTATCAGATATTTGCGGAGGGTACGTGACAGATTCCTACAGCCAATCCCGTTTCCTGCTGGCGCGCTGGTCAATCTACACAATCCTGGTTGCCGTCTATATGCTTGCATTTTTTCACCGCATGGCGCCGGCGGTGATTTCATCCGATCTGATGAAAGCGTTCAGTACCTCCGGCGCTGCCCTGGGTTCTCTGGCGGCGATGTATTTCTACATCTACACCGCCATGCAGATTCCGGCCGGGGTGCTGGCTGATACCCTGGGGGCGCGGGTAACTGTCACGGCCGGTTCACTGGTAGCCGGATGCGGGTCGATCCTGTTCGGACTGGCTGATACATTCACCGGGGCTTCAGTGGGTCGCGCCCTGGTCGGACTGGGTGTTTCAGTGGTGTTTGTAGGACTTTTCAAGAGCAACAGCGTCTGGTTCAGCGATCGCAACTTCGGCATGATCAGCGGTTTGACCGTACTGCTCGGCAATGTAGGCGCAATGGCTTCGGCCGGCCCGCTGGCGGTGGTGCTTAAGAGTTATTCCTGGCGTTCAGTGTTCATGCTGCTGGGGGGTATTACGCTGCTGCTGGCGTTTTTGACTGCTCTGTTCGTGCGCAATCGCCCCGAGGATATGGGCTTTCCATCCATGCGCCAAATGGAGGGGAAATCAAGTCATTCCTCCAGTAAACGAAGCTGGTGGTATGATCTCAAGAGTGTTGTCGGAACCAGGTCCGCCTGGCCGGGATTGTGGGTTGATCTCGGAATGGTCGGCAGCATGCTGGCTTTTGTGGGGCTGTGGGCGATTCCGTTTCTGCGTGATGTTCACGGACTTGGTCGTTCTGCTGCATCAGCCTATACAACCTCCGCGCTGGCCGGATTTGCGGTCGGTTCAATGCTGGCCGGCTGGCTTTCGGACCGTATCGGTCGCCGCAAGCCGGTTATCCTGGCTGGAACTATCCTCTACACCTTTGCCTGTGTCGGCCTGGCCTATCTGCCCTGGAATCCGGGACCGATCGGCATTGCCCAGTTTGCCGTTCTCGGCCTCAGTTCAGGCGGCTTTATAGTCACCTTTGCCAATGCCAAGGAGATTGTGGCGCCTGCTTTGTCAGGCATGGCGGTTGGCCTGGTGAATACGGGGCTGTTCTTCGGTGCTGCCGTAATGCAGCCGCTGTTCGGGTGGGCAATGGATTTAAGCTGGGATGGCCGGGTTGAAAGCGGGGTGCGGATATACGCGCCATCTGATTATCATTCCGGCTTTTTGATTATGCTGGCCTGTGCAGCCATTGCGGTTGCAGGAGCCTGCCGGATCAGGGAAACAAATTGCCGTAATATTACTATTGATTTATGAGTTTCATAGACCGGGGAGAGTCCGTCAGTGGCTGATGTTTATTCTGCGATAGCTGAAGCGGAAGTTGAAGTTCAGGAGCGGCTGGCGGGAGTTTTGGAACTTCGGGCCGCTGATCTTCAGCAGCGTGAGATGCTCAAAACGTATCTTGCGGATATCGAATTTCCGAAGTCGGCCGATGTGCTTGACGCAGGTTGCGGGACCGGCGCAGTAAGTCGTGAACTCGCAAATCGTCTGCTTGGCGGTCACGTTACAGGAATTGATCCGTCACCTGTTTTTCTGACTGAGGCCCGCCGGCTTGCGGCTGATATCTTGAATCTGAGCTTTGTTGAGGGTGATTGCCGTAATCTGCCTCAAGCTGATCAGCGCTTCGACGTGGTTGTTTTTCACACCACCCTCAGCCATGTGCCCAACCCTGAAACAGCCCTGAAAGAGGCTTTCCGGGTGCTACGCCCCGGCGGTACACTGGCGGTATTTGATGGCAACTACACCACCACAACCCTGGCAAACGGCGATTTTGATCCGTTACAGACCTGCGCAGATGCCGCCATGGCGGCCCTGGTGCATGACCGCTGGCTGATTCAGCGCTTGCCGACCCTGATTCGAGAAGCCGGCTTTTCGATTGCAAAACAGCGCAGTCTCGGGATTGTTGAGACAGCTGAGTCAGGTTATATGCTGACCATAGCGGATCGTGGAGCAGACGTGCTGGCAGCGAGTGGCAGGATTGGAGCCGAGTTGGCAGAGGCACTTAAAAACGAGGCTCGCCGGAGGTTGGCCGCCGGCTGTTTTTTTGGATCAATTGCCTACGGCAGTCTGGTGGCGCGCAAGCATCTGTGATGTCTCATTTTCAGCTAAAGCCCCAGAAAACTGTTGATCACCTTCTGGACCTCTGCGATTGAAACCCCAGTAGTACCATCTCTGTCCACACAAGCTTGTGCCGTTTTAAGTCCCAGAAACATGTTGATGGCGCTTTGCACCTCGGCAATATCGGTGATCCCGTTGTTGTCGCAGTCACCATATTTTTGGAAGTTTGCGCTGCAATTTGCTGTAGCGCCTCCGCCGATTCCCGCGCAACTCCAGCTCCACGGCCCGGCGCCGGTTAAGGCCGAAGCTGTCCCGGCGCTGCAAAAGTCTGCTGTCGGAGCCGTCATCAATCTCAGGCCATTGCTGACGCCGCAAACTCCATTGACCAGGTCGGGTGAACTGGCAATGGTGCCGAGGTAGCCGACCGCCACAAATTTGGTATTCCCCCAGGCAGCACGATAAAGATAGGTACTGGTCCCGGATTCTCGCGGCGACCAGGTCACACCGTCCGCTGAAACAAATACCGAACCATTTTGTCCCACCACCATGAAGATATTGTCGCCGAAGGTCGCTCCGACCAGTAGATTGCCGGTTCCTGATGCCTGTTGAGTCCAGGTTATTCCGTCCGGTGAGGTCAGGATGGCGCCGCTGCTGCCGACCGCCACGAAGAGTCCGTTGCCGAAGGTGACGCCATAGATATTGTAACTGCCGCCGAAGCTCTGTTTGGTCCAGGTGATGCCGTCCGAGGATGTCAGCGGGACGCCAGGCAGAGAGGGGACAAATGGATTGAAAGTGGGTTGGGTCTCCACTTCGCTGACCGCCACAAAGGTGCCGTTGCCATATGTAATCCCGGTGATTTTACCGGCTATTCCGGAAGTTCTGGAGCTCCAGGTGTCGCCGTTGTCCGAAGAAGAAACGATAATGCCGTTCGCCCCGCCAGCCACAAAAGTGTTGTTGCCGAATGCTATGTTGGCCAGCGCAGTTGTGCCGGGCGCTGTTTTTTGGGTCCAGCTGATTCCATCTGCTGAAACGTACACGACATTGGTCGCCTGGTAGGCTGAGGTGTTGTAGGACTGTCCGGCTGCCGCAAAGAGAGAATTGCCGTAGGCGATTCCACTCAGCGTCAAGTTGATCCCTGGCGTCACTATACTTCTGTCGCTCCAGCTTTTGCCGTCCGGTGAAGTGAGGACGGTGCCCATGGCGCCGACGGTGACAAAGGTATTATTAGCGTAGATGACATCTGAAAGGGTGTTGGTGGTGCCCTTTCGCTTCGAAGTCCAGGTTATGCCGTCCGGAGAGGTAAGATAAGTTCCTGCCGAACCGACAGCTGTGAATGTGCCGGAGGCGCTGTCAAAGCTGATCCCTCTCAGCTCATTGGTCCAGTAGAAATCATTTTCGAGTCCCGAGGTTCTTTTGGTCCAGGTCACCCCGTCGGGTGAAGTGATGATTGTGCCGCTGTAGCCGACAGCGACAAACAGGCTGTTTCCGTAGGTAATGTTATACAGATCTTTTGTGACATTCGAGACGGCAACCTGCCAGGTCAGGCCGTTGTCTGTCGAAAAGCAGATTGTTCCGGAGTTGCCTGCCGCGACAAAGGTGTTGTTGCCGAATGCCACGGCTTTGAGGTCTTTAGTTGTTCCGGAGGTTTTCTGCGGCCAGGTTGCACCGCCATCTGGAGTTATCAGTATTGTGCCGGCGGAGCCAACCGCGACGTAGGTGCCGTTGCCGAAGGCCCCGCCATACAGGGCGTTTGTTGTCAAAGGTACCGAAGCAGCCGATTTTAGAGTGGATTTGCCAAGTGGGTGCGTGGATTTGTACATTTCCCACGTATTGCCCATGTCGGTCGAGCCAATAACAGTCCCATTGGCGCCGGTTGCTCTGAAAACATCTATGCCGATAGCCGGGTCGAAGTACGACGTAATTCCCAACAGGTTCTCAGTAGTCCCTGTATTTTGCGCAGGCATAAATGTTTTTCCAAAATCAAGTGAAATATGGATGGCCCCGCCAGGACTGGCTGCCACAAGTTTGCTGTTGATAAATGTCGCTCTGTTAATCGGAAATGGCGTGCGGAATGCTCCCTGAGTGTCGCCTTCTGCGTCAATCCAATCAACGAAGCCTTCTGAACTCACTGATATGCCAGTGCCCGGGATTGGTGAGTTTGGTTGTGGCGGAGTAACTTGCGGTGTCCGAAATATATCAATGCCGAAGAGCCTGTTAGCACTTACATTCAACTCCCCTTTATTTGCAAAGTGCCCTTCTCCTGGAGGGGCTGCTCCTGAAATATTAGGAACGAGTGTAAGCAGTAATGCGACTGCAGACAATAAATACAAAAATTTCCTGAGCGACATGACGGCCTCCTTGCGGTCGGCTATGAGGGGGATGATGGGGGGCATTTGGAAACGCTATTTTATTTAATTATTACAGAGATATCAACCACAAATGATGCAATATACCCGCTTATAATCGAAGCTTGAGTTGTAGCAGACAAAATACACGAACCGGTTTCAATATTTCCCATTGACACCTAAATTGGTATTGTGGTACTTATTTGCCCTAATAGACCGTATTATTTATCAGAAACAATTGCATGTATAAGCCTTTAAAACTATGGAGGAAAATTATGAAAACTGTTCCACATCGCTGGGTAATGACCGCTGCCGGTGAGCCGCTGTCAAAGGTTGAATTTGATCCGTTTCCGCCGGCTGCCGGAGAAGTTGTTGTCGAGGTTGCCGGATGTGGTGTGTGTCATACCGATCTTGGTTTCTATTATGACGGTGTGCGTCTCAATCAGCCGCTGCCGCTGGCGCTCGGCCACGAGATCAGCGGCCGGGTAGTGGCAGCTGGTGCAGGCGCAGAACAGTGGCAGGGCAAGGCGGTGATCATTCCGGCCGTAATTCCCTGTGGTGAGTGTGAACTCTGCAAAACCGGTCACGGTACTATCTGTCGCAGTCAGCGGATGCCCGGCAACGATATTCAGGGCGGCTTTGCCACCCATATTGCGGTCCCTGCCCGGGGCCTCTGTCCGGTGGATGAGCAGCGCCTGGTTGCGGCGGGCCTTGAACTTGCGGATGTCTCGGTGGTGGCTGATGCAGTGACCACCCCCTATCAGGCGGTGTCGCAGGCCGGAGTCGAACCTGGCGATCTGGCCATCGTGGTTGGAATCGGCGGGGTCGGAGGTCATGCAGTGCAGGTCGCCAAGGCTTTCGGTGCTACCGTAGTTGCCATCGATGTTGACCAGGCCAAGCTGGACACCATGCTGCAGTACGGAGCCGGGCTGACAATTAATGCCCGCCAGGTGCAGGGCAAAGAGATGAAGAAGGCAATTAACGATTTCGTCAAGGCTAACGGTCTGAAGAGCACCTGCTGGAAGATATTTGAATGTTCCGGTACAGCCGCCGGTCAGGAAACCGCCTATGGACTTTTGACTCACGGCGCGACCCTGTCGGTGGTCGGTTTCACGATGGACAAGATTGAACTGCGACTCTCCAACCTGATGGCTTTCCACGCCAGGGCGCTTGGCAACTGGGGCTGTCTGACCGAGTTGTATCCTGCTGCGCTTGACCTGGTGCTGGATAAGAAGATCGCGCTGGCGCCATTTATCGAGCGTCATCCCTTGTCTGAAATAAATGAGGTTTTTGAAGCCGCCCATGCCCATAAATTAACTCGCCGGGCTATTATGGTCCCGCAGGGAGGTAACTGAAAATGAGTGAATCCCCTCTCAAAGTCTGGCTTGATCAGGATGGTAAGCTTTTGCGTCTGCGACTTGCCCGCCCCAAGGCAAATATAGTTGATGCCGCCATGATTGCGGCTTTGCAGGCCGCCCTGAGCGAGCATCTTTCGAACCCTCATCTGCGCGGTGTGCTGCTGGATGCGGAAGGGCCGCATTTCAGCTTCGGCGCCAGCGTGGCCGAACATATGCCTGACTCATGTGCGGATATGCTGCATTCACTGCATGCCCTGATTTTGCAGATGACTGAAAGCACGGTTCCCATTCTGGTGGCGGTACGGGGGCAATGTCTGGGGGGCGGGCTGGAAGTCGTTTGCGGCGGTCATCTGATATTTGCTGCTCCCGGTGCCATGCTGGGTCAGCCGGAGATCAAACTGGCAGTGTTTGCACCGGCGGCATCCTGCCTGCTGCCGGAGCGAATCGGTCAGGCTCAGGCTGAAGATCTTTTGTATTCCGGCCGCAGTATCACAGCCGATGAAGCCCACCGGATCGGGTTGGTCAACGTGGTGGCCGAAGATCCTGAGCTGGCTGCCCTGTCTTACTTCCAGGAGTATCTGGCGCCGGTCAGCGCCAGTACATTGCGGTTTGCGGTGCGGGCTGCGCGCCTTACGGTTAATGAGCGTATAAAGGCGAAAATTGCCGCTGTGGAAAAGATGTATCTGGAAGAGCTGATGGCTAGTCACGACGCAGTCGAGGGGTTAACGGCCTTTGTCGAAAAACGTCCCGCCGTCTGGAAGGATTGTTGATTATTATGAGCGGTCCGGTTTTTGTGGGTCTTGATATGGGGGCATCCAGGACAAAGGTTGTTGTTCTTGATGCCTCCGGCGTTCTGATAGGTCATGCCGTCAGGAAGTCAGGTACCGACTTTACCGCGACCGCTGCGTATTGTCTTGATTCTGCTCTTGAGATGGCCGGAGCCGGGCGCGGAGATATTGTCAGGGCCGTTTCCACCGGCTATGGCCGAGCCAATGTCGCCTTTGTCACAGAGAAGTCAAAAACGGAAATTGGATGTCTTGCCAGAGGCTGTCATCACTATTTTCCCGGCGCGATAACGATTATCGACATCGGCGGGCAGGATAATAAAATCATCAAGCTTAACCAGGTTGGAAACCGCAGCAGCTTCAAGATGAATCGTAAATGTGCGGCCGGTACCGGCGCCTTTCTTGAGGAGATGTCACAGCGTCTTGATATCCCTCTGGACGAGATGAACGAGCTGGCCAGTCAGTCCGAAAACATGATCAAGCTTGGGAGTTACTGCACTGTTTTCTCATCCACCGAAGTTCTGGAAAGTATCCGCAACGGCAAAAAGGTTTCTGATATCGTCAAGGGTATTTTCTATTCGGTCATCAAAAGGGTACTGGAGATGGACTCGCTGACTGATCGTGTTGTAATGACCGGCGGTGTCGTGGCAAACAACCCATATATCGTTGCAATGGCGGAGGAAATGATCGGCAGACCGGTGCTGCTGCCGGAATTCCCCCAGATTGCCGGCGCTGTCGGCGCCGCGCTTTACGCGATGGACAACAAGGATTCAGGCGACGAAACGGAATTCTAATTATTTTTTAGCTCCGCCGTCCTGCTCCACTATTTATCCAATTTTCTATCGAACCTTTTAATTCATCAAGCAATGGAACGCGGATAAAATTTGATTTGAGCGGATTTTTGCGGAGTTGGAAACAATAGAGGCTCTTGCAAAATTAAAAAACCGTCCCCTCCCCCCTGGGGGGGGAGGGGTAGGGTGGGGGGGAGGTTGCCATGATATCAGCAAGTGGCACCTTCACCCACCCCCCCAACCCCCTCCCGTCAAGGGAGGGGGGGACTTTTTTCAAGACATTTGCAAGAGGCTCAATAGTAATACATTTAAAATCCGCTCCATCCGCGTTCTATTGCCTTTGAAGTCTGCTCATAGCATATAAGCTCTCAAGCTATAAGAGAATATGCGAACCAACCAATTTCGCACAGCAAAATAATATTTTGGATAACGGCATTTTATTAATTGACAGCGCGAATCCAGTAATGTTTAATGCCCCACAGATCAGTTCTTTTCATGTCCGACCTTGTAATTTTGTTGTGATTTTTTTTAACCCCATAATCAGGTAATCCGGTACCGATTTGCTGAGCAGTCAGGCTGCTCCCACTGCTGATGTATTCCATATTTCCCTGGGACCAGGAAGCGTTATGAAATCTTCGGAAATGCATGCTGATAATGACAGCTTGACTGCTAAACCGGGCGGCATGCAGTTTTTCGGACTTGAGCCGGAAGAAGACAACGGAAAAGAACGTCAGTTTATAACGGCGCTGGCGCGTGGTCTGGATGTATTGCGCTGTTTTCGCCCCGGAGATCGCCTGCTGGGCAACAAGGATATTGCCAAGCGCACTGGGCTGCCCAGGCCGACCATCTGCCGTCTGACCTACACACTGACCCGTATGGGATATCTTTCATACTCCGAAAAACTGGGGAAATATCAGCTCGGAACCGCAGTGTTGTCTTTGGGATATTCTCTGCTATCCAACCTGGACATCCTCAAAATTGCCCAGCCACTGATGCAGGAGCTGGCTGACTACTCAAATTCGGCGGTCGGAGTCGGCGCTCGCGATCGACTCGGCATGGTCTATCTGAAGGGGTGCTACAGCACCAAGACGGATATATCCCTTAACATGGATGCCGGAACAAGTATTGCCATTGCCACTACTTCCATGGGTAAGGGGCTGCTTTGCGGTCTGCCCGAGAAGGAACGTGAAGTGCTGATGAACCATATCCGCTCTGAAAATCCCAAGGAGTGGCCGCAGCGTAAAGCCGGGATAGAACAGGCTTTGCTGGATTATCAGGAGTATGGGTTCTGCTATTCAATCGGCGAATGGCGCAAGGATGTGAGCGGTGTGGCGGTGCCGATCCTGCCGGTGGCCGGCTCGCGTCTTTACAGTTTCAACTGTGCCGCCCCATCTTTTGTCTTGAAACGTCAAATGATCGTAGAAGATATCGGCCCGCGCCTTGTGCACATGGTTCGCTCCATTGAAGCACAGGTGGCCGGACACTGAACGCAGACGAGTAGAATCAGTCCTATTGAAAACAGGAGTCGCCATGTCAGAAGAGAAAAAAACCAGAAAGAAGATCCATGCCACCGATACCATGAACTCCCTGATGGCGTCATACTTTTACGACCTGAACGATGCTTCCAAAAGTGACAGCCGCAAAGTGGCCTGGTGTACCAGTGTAGGCCCGGCTGAACTGCTTCGCGCACTTGGATTTGCTGTCCATTTCCCGGAAAATCATGCCGCCATGCTGGGGGCGACCCGCACCTCAACTGATCTGATACCGGAAGCGAACGCCATCGGCTATTCACCTGACATATGCTCTTACCTGACGGCTGACATCGGCGCCTGGCTGAAAGGCTTCACGCCGCTGGCCAAGGCTTATCCCGGTATTGATTCGGTGCCTCGTCCCGACGTGCTGGTCTATAACACCAACCAGTGCCGCGATGTGCAGGACTGGTTCTCCTGGTATTCCAAGGAACTGGGAGTGCCTGCGATCGGCATCACATCTCCCAAAAATGTCAATGAAGTCACAGAGGCTCATATCACCGATGTCGCCAACCAGATCGAGGCGCTGATCCCGGTGCTTGAGAATATTGCCGGTCAGAAACTGGATCTGGAGCGGCTCAAAGAGGTGGTGTCGCTCTCCCGCGAATGCACCGAGCTCTGGAAGAAGGTGCTTGAAACAGCCACCGCCTCTCCGGCGCCGCTTTCATTTTTTGACGGAACCATTCATATGGGACCGGCCGTTGTGCTGCGCGGCACCCGCGAGGCGGTCGAGTACTACAAGCTGCTGCTGGCCGAACTGGAGCAGAGGATTGCCGAAGGGGTCGGCGCTGTCGATGGCGAGTCGGTGCGGATCTACTGGGAGGGCATGCCGGTCTGGGGCCGTCTTCGCCAGCACTCGGAGCTCTTCTCCGCTTTTCACGCTACGGTGATCGCCTCTACCTACTGCAGCAGCTGGATCTTCCCGGCCTTTGACGGCGGCGATCCGATCCGGAGCATGGCCAAGGCTTACCTTGAACTCTTCATTGTCCGCTCGGACGAGTACAAGGAGGGTTACATCAAGGACATGCTCAAAAAATTCAACGTTGACGGCATTATCTACCACGATGCCAAGACCTGTCCCTATAACTCAAATAACCGCTACGGCCTGCCGCAGCGGATCGAGGCCGAGACCGGCATCCCCAGCCTGGTAATCTCGGGCGACCTGAACGATCTGCGCTGTATCTCCGACGAACAGACCAAAACCAATATAGAAGCCTTCATCGAACAGATTGAGGAGGGAAAGCCATGATGCTTGATCCACTATTCAAACCAAGGGCGATTGCGATTGTGGGCGCTTCCACCAAGGAACTCTCCATCGGCAACGTCATCATCAAAAATCTGCAGACCTACGGCTACACCGGCCCGATCTATCCGATCAACCCGTCCGCCCCGGATGTTCGTGGCATCAAGGCTTACAAGACGCTGGCGGAGGTTCCGGGAGAAATCGATCTGGCCCATATCATCATCCCGGCCCCGATGGTTCCTCAGGCGATCATCGAATGCGGCCAGAAGGGGATCAAGGCGGTCATCATCAACTCGGCCGGTTTCAGTGAAATGGGGGAGGAAGGCGATCGTCTGCAGCAGGAGTTTCTGGCCAATGCCAGGCAGTACGGCGTCCGGCTGTTCGGTCCCAACTGCCAGGGAATCATCAACTCTGATCCGACCTTGAAGGCCTACTGCAACTTTACCTTCACCTACCCGGAACCGGGTCATATCTCGGTGGTTGCACTGAGTGGAGGGGTAGGGGCTCTGATCATGCAGGCTCTCGATGACCTTGGCGTCGGCCAGCGTCTGTACGCTTCCAACGGCAACGCCTGCGATGTCTCTATTCCGGAAATCATCCGCTACTACGGCGAGGATCAGGAGACCAGAGCCATCATTCTCTACACGGAAGGATTCTCGAGTCCGCGCGAATTTCTCGAAACAGCTCGTGAAGTGGCAGCCAAAAAGCCGATTCTGGCCATGAAGGCTGGCCGTACGCTGCAAGGCGCCAAGGCGGCTTCTTCCCACACCGGTTCGCTGGCTGGCGTTGATATCGCCACCGAGCTTATTTTCGAGAAGATCGGTATCCTCCCCTTCAGCGATGAAGGCGAGATGGTGCGGGCTGCCATGGCCTTTTCTTCCCAGCCGATTCCGGCCGGAAACCGGGTCGGGATCATCACCAACACCGGCGGACCGGCGGTTATTGCCACCGACGTGCTGGTTTCATGCGGGCTGGACGTCCCCAAGCTTTCCGAAAAGTCTATTGCCAGGCTCAAAGAGACCCAGTTTCCTGAGGCGGCCCTAGAAAATCCGATCGATGTCGTGGCCACGGCCGGCGGACCCCAGTTCCGGGCCGCTATGGAAGTGCTGCTGGAAGAGGAGCTGGTAGACAGCATTTTCATCAACTTTGTTACCGCCCCCTTCACCGATACCGATGCCGTTGCTCACGAGATCGTGGCGATCAACCAGTTGGCGAAAAAACCGATCGTGTGTAACTTCATGACCAACCTGGCTCTGGAACGTTTCCAGAAAACCATGGGTATTCTCAAGGCGGGCAAGGTTCCGATCTACGCCAACCCGACCGATGCCGCCAAGGCGCTGGGAGCATTGGCCCGCTACGGCCTTGTCAAGAAGCGTGACATCGGCCGGCCGGAAGTATTCTCCGGCGTTGATTCCGCCAAGGCCAGAGCGATTGTAGAACAGGCACAAAATGCCGGCCGCAGCGTGCTTTCGGCAACTGATGTTTATACAATCTTCGAGGCGTATGGAATTCCAGTCGCCAGCTGGAGTGTTGTGAATAACGCTGAGGAGGCTGTCGCGGCTGCCGAGAGGATTGTGTTTCCGGTTGTGGTCAAGGTTGATTGCGAAGAGATTGATCACAAAAGCGATATGGGTGGCGTAGCCATCAACCTGAAGGATGCGGCAGCCGTCCGGGCAACGGTTGAAGACATGCAGAACCGGCTCGGCAAGTTTGGCGCATTGAAGTTTTTTGTACAGAAATTCCTGCCGGGCGGGCGCGAGCTGATTATCGGGGCCGCCGCCGAACGGGAGCTGGGACATCTGGTGATGTTTGGTCTGGGTGGCATATACGTTGAAGCCTTGAAGGACGTGGTCTTCAAGATTGCCCCGGTAACCAGGGTGGAAGCAGGGGAAATGCTGGCTTCGATCAAGACCGCTGCGCTGCTGGATGGCGTGCGTGGCGAGCAGGGGATCGACAAAGGCGAGGTTATAAACCTGATCCAGAGAGTGTCGCTGCTGTTGACCGATCTTCCGATGATTCAGGAAATGGATATGAACCCGATCATGGCATTCAGAAATGGCGTGTTCGCGGTTGACGGCAGGATCAGAATCTAACAAAAACAAGAGGAGGATATCACCAATGTTGACAAAAGCATTCATCCCGTACCGAGGTTATTACAGCACCCCCTTCGCCCGTTGGCAGGGTACCCTATCCAACGAACATTCCATAGTATTGGGCGCGGCTACCTCCAAGCGTTTTTTTGAATCCAAAGGGTGGGATCCGGCCATGATCGAATACGTCATGGTCGGAAGTACCGTCTACCAGCAGCAATGGTTCTACAGCGGCCCCTGGGCCGCCGCCATGATGGGGGCCGACAAGGTTCCGGGTGTGCTGATCACCCAGGCTTGCTCGACTTCCGCTTTCTCTGTCTATCAGGCCGCCATGGGGGTTGAGACCGGCTTTTTCGACAACAGCTGGTGCCTCTTGACTGATCGTTGCTCCAACGGTCCGCACGCCGTCTGGCCGAACCCCAACGGTCCCGGCGGGAAAGTCCTGGCCGAAGACTGGTTTCTGGACAATGTCAACAAAGATCCATGGGCCGGCGGAGCCATGATCCAGACCGCCGAGAATGTCATCAAAGAGTACGGTATTACCCGTGAAGAGTGTGATGCGCTGACGGTGCGTCGTTATGAGCAGTATCAGGATGCTCTGGCAAATGATCGTGAATTCCAGAAGCGCTACATGTTCCCGGTTGAGGTGCAGATTTCCAAGAAGAAGACGATCACGCTTGAAGCGGATGAAGGCGTGACACCGACAACCAGAGAGGGGCTGGCCGGTCTGCGTCCTGTTCTGCCGGATGGCGTGCTGACCTTCGGCACCCAGACCTTTCCGGCCGACGGCAACTGCGGTATTTCAGTTACAACAAGAGAAAAAGCCATGGAACTGAGCGCCGACATGAATATCCCGGTTCAGATTGTCTCCTACGGCTATGCCCGCACAAAGAAAGCCTATATGGCCGCAGCGGTTGCGCCTTCAGCACAGATGGCTCTGGACAATGCCTGTATCAAGGCTTCAGATCTCTCCGCCATCAAGACCCACAACCCTTTTGTCGCTAATGACATCGCCATGGCCAAGGTTCTGGGAGTTGACGCCAACAGCATGAACAACTTTGGTTCATCCCTGATTTACGGCCATCCCCAGGCGCCCACCGGTGCCCGCCTGATGATTGAAGGCATTGAGGAACTGGCTATGAAAGGGGGCGGTTATCTGCTCTTCTCCGGCTGCGCCGCTGGAGACACCGCTGCATCTATCGTTATCAAGGTCGGGTAATCCGGTAAACCCCTCCAAACCTCCCCTTGTCAGGGGAGGCTTAAAACACGTCCCCCCTGTCAATGGGGGATTGAGGGGGGTTGGATTTGGCTGCAATAACCAGAAACCACGAGAAATGGAGTAAAACTATGGCATACCAGATGTTAACGATGAAAACCGAGGGGCGTGTTCTGACCATCAGCCTGAACCGACCGCCTACCAATCCGCTGAGCAGCGAATTTGGACAGGAATTGTTCAGTGCTTTCTCTGAGGCTGGGCAGATGGATGATATCACTGTTGTTGTCATCACCAGCGCCCAGGAGAAAGCCTTTATTGCCGGGGCCGATATCAAGGAGATGATGGCGATGAGCCCGGACGAGCTGGAGGCCTTTGCCAAATTGCTTCAGGACGCCAACAACCTGCTTTCCGGCATGAATAAAGTTGTTATCGCCGCTATTAACGGCCATGCCCTGGGTGGTGGCTGCGAGCTGGCGATGGCCTGCGACTTCCGCTTTATGGTGGCCGGAAAGTCACTGATCGGCCTACCGGAGGTAACTCTCGGGATTATACCGGGAGCAGGTGGTACCCAGCGGCTTCCGCGTCTGGTCGGAGTTGCCAGGGCGTTGGATATGATGCTGACCGGCAAGGTTATCGGACCGGATGAGGCCCTGTCGATCGGCCTTGTCAACCGGGTCATCGAGCCGGAAAACTTCATGGATGAGGTCATGGCCTTTGCCAACAAACTTGCGGCCGGTGCCGGTAAAGCCATGGCTTCCATCAAGGCCTCGGTCTATGAAGGGATCGACCTGCCGATGGAGCATGCCCTGGCCGTTGAACGTAAACATACCAAAGAAAACGGTGCTACTCTTGATGCCAGGGAAGGGCTGACCGCCTTTGCCGAAAAACGCAAACCAAACTTTATAAGCAGATAATTCAGCTTCTGCCCCACCCCCACCCTAACACTCCCCCTGAAGGGGAGGGGACCTTGACTGAATCCCTCCCCCTTCAAGAGGGAGGTTAGGTGGGG
>JACRCG010000007.1 GCA_016219145.1 Deltaproteobacteria bacterium
CAGATGCACTCTTGCCTGTTCAACACCGGTCAACTGGGCAATGGTCCGCGACAGTTCCCCCTGCAGGGCCCGCTGGTAATTCAGCTTTTGCACAAACTCGGTCATACCGAAATTTTTCCGGTCAAAAATTTCAAAACCGACTCCGCCACCCTGAGGCAGACCTTCGGATGCAAGAGTCAATCTCAGGTCATACACCTTGTCCGATGGAACGAGTATCCCCTTGCCATCTTCGGTAATCCGGTAAGGCACCTTCCCGTCCTTCATTTTCTTGACAATTTCTCCCGCATCTTCAGCGGTAAGATTAGTAAAAAGCGGGCGGTAATCTGTACGGTTGGCGACAAAAATCAGGATGGCAAACGCAACTGATGACAAAACAGCCACACCGGCAATAAGCATCCTTTTCCCTGGGGAAAGCGCCATAAAAGGCTCTATAAGTCTTCGTAATCCTTCTGGCATCGGCGTATTGAATGTTCCTTTCAGAGTAATTGCACACCTAACGTGGAATCAATGCCGGGACGGCATCTGGTACACCTGTCAGCTTTCAAAGCCCGGCAATGTTCACGCTATACCTGCATCCTCATAACTTCCTGATAGGCTTCAAGCGCCTTGTTGCGAACCTGCGACATGAACTGGAACGAAATACTGGCCTTCTCAACGGCAATCATTACCTCGTGAAGATTCTTGTTTTCTCCACTTGCAAGACCCTGGATCGATTTATCCGATTGTACCTGCATGTCATTTACCTTGGAGACGAGTTCGCTGAAAAACTTCCCCGCCCCCTCGGCGGTCGAAGAAGAGCCGATCTTGCCCTGTTCGGGAAAAATCTTTGAAAGCCCCATTCCGCTTTCTATAGCACTGATTTCCATGTGCAGATCCTTTTTAAAAATGTATTAGTAGGTCAGTCTCTAGCGCTTTTATCCTGTTTATCAGGGTTAAGGGTGAATTTACCTGCCAATCTCCAGTGTTTTCATTGCCATGCTTTTTGCGGCCTGAACCGCAGTCACATTGGCTTCATAGGCACGGGTCGCACCGATCATGTCAGCCATTTCCTCTACCACGTTCACATTGGGCATGGCTACGTAACCCTGAGGATCGGCATCGGGATGCCCGGGATCGTACTGCATGCGGGGCGGATTCTGGTCCTCAACGATCTGTGACACTTCCACCTGGCGAACCTGTTGCGCTGTCGCGCCATCCAATGCCCGGTTGAAACGGCTCTCCATCGGCGTAGCGCTGAATACTGCGTCTTTGCGCTTGTATGGGCCACCCTCTGCGGTTCTCGTGGCACTGGCATTGGCCAGGTTGCTGGAGATCAGGTTCATGCGTGTCCGCTCTGCAGAGAGCGCGGATGAACTGACGTTTATGGAACTGAAAAAATCCATTTATTTACCCTCCTTGATTGCAGTCCGCAATCCCTCAAACTTCTTGGTCAGCATCTGCACCGAGGCATTGAACATGACCTGGTTCTCTGTCATTTTACCCATCTCGTTTTCAAGCTCTACGGCGTTGCCGTCTTTGCCGGGAGTTTTGGAGGGCGTCTCGATCACCTTGCCTGAAACCGACCGCAGGCTGCCACCGGAACCGCGCAAGTTTATGTGGCGCGGGTTTGTCACCGATGGCGTCGAACCTCTGCTGTTTCCACTCCTGAGAGCGCCCTGAAGCTCTTCCTCGAATGCCAATGTTTTCGGTATGAAGTTGGGAGTCTCTGCATTGGCAATATTTGAGGCGACCAGATTCTGGTTCTTCGCTCTCAGGTCAATACTTTTCCCAAGCAACTCAACTGTTGTATTGAACAATCCGTCAATTCGCATTGCGACCTCCTACGTGAACGCATGTGATTGCAAAAAGCATGCCCTCTAACAGGACCCGATCCCGTTACCGTAACAGACCATATCCTGACATTATTGTGATTGTTTTGCCCATTTAGCGCGAATTTCGCATGCAGACTGCGTCATGTTTTTGACCGAGTCGGGTTTTTGACTGGCGTATGAGGGGACTAACGAACTGCGGATTTGATATCAATGGGTGCAAGGGCCTGCCGTGCAAGCTTCTGCCAGTCGCGGTCCTTGCCGTCCTTATCCAACTGCTCAAACATTGCACGAGCACGCGAGATATTTCCGTCACGCAGATATATATCACCGCTTTTATAAATGAATTCTTCGCGGCGCCTGTTATCCGGCAGCTTAAGAGCGGCATCCAACAACTTCAATGCGCCTTTGCGATCTCCGATATTTTCCCTGGAAGAAACAGCCACATAATAGGCATCCGGCAACAATCGTGCATCACGCGCGGATTTGGCAGCAAGATAAAGGTCCATTGCTCTGGATGCCTGGGGATACAACTGCAGTGACCAGAGCGATCTGCCCAGACGGTAATAGCTTTCCGGTATTCGCGCCTTTTCACCCTTATTGAGCAGCCACAGCAAGGTTTCCTTCACCTGCTGGTGTTTGTCAGCAGCGAAGTAAACCTCCCCGAGACGCTCCGTCATCTCGCGCGAGCGCGGCTCAGCCGGGAACTTTCGCAAGAATGATTTTATAGCGCGTTCCGCGGTTGCCATATCACCGATCAACTCTGAGCTGTCGAATATTTCAAGATATATGTCAGGAGTAATCGGAGTCGCCCATTGCCGCTCAGCGAGTGAATCAAGCAGCTTGATCAGCTCTATGGGCCTTCCGGACTCGTTGTATGCGGTCACAACAGCCTTGAGAAATCCCGGCTGTTCGACGCAGCCTGACAGGTAATCGTGCTGCTCTTCAACAAAACGAACCAGAGAAGACGGATCCTTTCTCCAGGCACTGTTTCGATAAACATCCGCGACCAGCACCTCTCTGATGGTTCTGATAACAGCGACATAGACTCCCCGCGGAAACTTCTTCTGGAAAGAGATCACAAGTTGCAGCGCTTCACCGGCATCACCATGGATCGACTCCAGCAGCACATGCTTGAACAATGATTCCTCGCGCATATCCAGGTCACCGCTCTGACGGGAGGCACCCAGATAAGTATCGCTTAACGGCCTGTAATTCCAAGGTGTCGCCTGCAGAAACTGAAGATCGGCCCGGCGCATCAGTGCCATGCCGTTGGCCTTGTTGTCCTTGAAGTTTTCGGCGACATTCATATATATGGCCAACGCTTCACGGTCATGCCCCTGGCGCGACAAAATATCGCCGAGACGAACCAGCAGTGCAGGAGCGTACTTTTTGTCAGCCAATCTACCGACAAGACCGGTCAACAGGAGCCTGGCCTGGGAGAGATCACCACTTCTGGCAATACTGTCACCATAGTAAAAGGTGACTCCGGGATTGAAGCCGAGGTAGGCGGGCCATAGTTTTTCCGCTTCACGGAATGCACTCAGAGCCTGGGGATACTTCTGCAGCTTGTACCAGGTTTCAGCCAGTCGATACATGGCCAATGGACGAACCGGTATCTGACGGGACGCAAACTGGGCAAAGATTTCCTCGGCCTCCGACAGCAACCCACGATACAGGGCTGCCTCAGCCGACACGAAAAGCTTCTGGTCATTATCATCCAGAAAGTTTTTGAGAATCTGCCGGTCGGTGGGAGAAAAGGGTATCTCCGATTTGAGCGGCGGGTCGAAGTCTCTCACCAGCTTCTCCACACCGCTCCAGATCTTCTCTCTTCCCTGAAAGACAGGGCCGGAAACTTTCGGCTTGAACTGTGCACCGACGTCCAGAGTTATTGCACTGACATCCGGGCGTGACAGATCACGAAATCCGGCCTGAGCAGCGACCTGAAATGTTATCAGGAGACTGTCACCCCTCCTTAAAAAGGTAAGTCCCCCGATATTACGGTCGGAATAACGCCTGAATTTTTTGAACAGCGTGCCGCCGGTATCCTGAATCACAATCCTCAGACGGTTTCCTGGAATGGTAGTCAAGGTATAGACCGGCGGTTCCGCCAACCTGACAATGACACGAGTATAGTCTTGATGGGAACGGATATCGACCCGGTAGAGTCGATTGGAGATGGATGCCTCTGCTTCGCCTAGAGGAGATACGAGCACATACAAGATGGAAAGAATGACTGAAAGCAGAAGAAGCGGAGGCCGACGAGATCCGGAATATGAAATCAAAGGTACGTTCATCAGCCCGCCAATACCCCGGTTTGATGATACAGGCACATAAACGGCACAGAATTGTCAGAAAATCGCAGGAGGCAGTTTTTGCATATTAATTGAGACATGTTCCGTCAGTTTGCCGGCAATTGACAGTAACGTTTTATTTTGGCGATTACGTCGTCACCGTTGCAAGGCTTTATGATGATATCCCTGGCCCCGTATTTCAGCGCCTTAAGGACAGCGGTACGGGTCCAGCACTCGGCGCTCATGATTATCGGAGGCGGGAAATC
>JACRCG010000036.1 GCA_016219145.1 Deltaproteobacteria bacterium
CGCTTGAGTCGTAATACTGGTTTGTGACGTCCAGTGCAAAATACGATGAATATCCCAGCCCTTTGGTCGAATCGTCAGGGTCCACGGTCGGAGCGTTGACACAGTTGTTGAGTTCATTGCAGTTCGTGCCGAAGTTGCGGACCCCTCCTCCCAGTCCCATGCCGCCGATCAAGACGCTGGACCAGTTGCTTGCGGTCGTCTTCGGGCAGTTCCAGTAGTCGACCGAGCATCCGGATGGCTTGGCGATGCTGGCGTCAAAGATATGTACGTTGCCGTCCACCGAATAGATATGGTTGTACTTGAGATCAGCATAGTATTTCAGGAAAGGGAGAGCGTTCCTTGGTATATAGGCCCACTCTTCCCTGCCAAGGTTGGCGCCACTCAGGGTGGCCTTGATGTTGCCGCTAGGCTTGACATTCAGCAGACCCAGCTTGAAAGCATGCAGCATACCGTCATTGGCCCCTACGTAGACCATGCCGCGTTTCTTGTAATTGGTGCTGTTGACAAACAGGGAATAGCTGGTGTCGCCGTAGCCGGAAGGCGAATCCAGATTGTAGCCGTTCTGGCGCACATTGGACTGTATCCTTGGGGTGGAGGACATGATGTCGCCCAGTTTCCATTCCCTGGGGGTGTCACCGGCAACCGGGGCAACCTTGCGCTTGCGGTAACCGCTCTGGTCGGTTCCTCTGGTAAAGCTGATGATTCTGTCCGCTTCCGTGTCGTCTGCTGCCTGCAGATAGGGGCGAAGTGTAGTCTTGTTGGCTGACGAGGTGAAGTCGCCTGCCAGCAGGCTGACACCATTGATGCTGGTCAGGATCTTCCTGTCGTCTGCCGACCTGGCCCAGAGCAGTTTCCCCGCCCGCCAGATACTTTTAACATCATCGGGGCTGATCGTGGCGCTGAACGTGTCGCCGGAACCGTCACCGTCAACGTCCTGAAACAGGTCCACCTTGGCTTCCTTGAGAGTCGTGTCGAAATAAAACTTTGTCGCAAGGTTCTTCTTCAGATTCAGCGTGTGCAGCGGCGCGGTGTTTACAAAGTCGGTGTCCTCGCGAATCGAGGTGTTGTTCAGGTACGGATCGACATAGAGCCAAAGATTCTGCAGTTCACTGATCCAATCCACCTGGGTATCATCCTTGAATATCTTGTTGGGGTAGAAGACCGCCTGCAGGATGTTGCTGCCGCTTCCGTCGGTGTTTCCCAGGATCGAGGCCGCGGTGCCGGAAGATACCTTGCTGAGGATGTTGGATAGCGCATTCCTGATGGATGATTCGATCACATCACCGTCACTTGCTTCAAAATAGTTGTCCGGGTCTCCGTTTACAATGCCGGCCGCATTATACTCAAGCGCCAGGTCCGGGGTGGCGTTATTGTTCGTGTCGGTGTAGCCGCCATACTTGGAGGCCATCTTCAAAGTCTTTGTTCCCGATCCGTCGCCAAAGGCATAGACGGAGTAGAGCGTGATGTTCTGTTTGCCCAACAGATCCGATTTGCCGACCGTAGAGCTGCGCAGGTCGGTATTGTGGGCGTAGAACGCCACTGCCGGCAGCCAGTATTTGGTGGTTCCGGTGCTGCCATCGCCGTTCGTGGGTCTGTCCGCGGCCGCCAGCCTGTTGTACCAGGTACTGACATTGAAATCGGCGTCGCTGACAGTGGGAGTCCTTGCGCTGCCGCCGTTGGAGGTGTTGCCGGGAAGGTTCTCGTCGTTGGTCGGTTCTCCGTCGGTCAGCATCAACACAAAATTTTTCTGACAGACGTATTCGATCGGGTCCGAAGTGCCGTAGTCGGTGTTTGAGTTGTAGGCGCTGGCCTTGGCCTGGTAATACCTGACCGCTTCATACATGCTTTCGGCCAGAGGTGTATATCCGTTCGGGTCTGTGTTGGGACCCTCGATTGCCGCCACCAGGCTGGCGGTCGTGGAGCCGAGTTTAGAGATGATCTTGCCGCCGTCGGTATTGGCCAGTGAACCGCCGATCGCACTTCCGTTCTGGTTGAAGACCATCAGGCCAAAACGCACCTGATTACCCAGATCCTGTATGATGCCGGTAGGTTCGCTGGGGCCGTATTCGACCCGGTAACCGTCATCGGTCAGCAGGTAACGGGTCGCGGTGCCGGTGGTCGTGGTACGGTTCTCGACTTTCCCCCCCACCATTACCTTGCGGATAACATCCACCTTGGCCATGTGGTCAAAATTGAGGCGGTTGCCGGAACAGGCCACGGTGCTGACGTTGGTGCATGCGTTGCCCTGATTGTAGCCGGCCGTGCTGATGCTGAAGGTTGACCCGGAGAGCTTGTACATTTTCATCGGATCAAAATATCCGTAGTAGATGGTGTTGGGATTATATGCTCCAGCTTCCTGGTATCCCTTCTGGGCCATACTGCCAGAGTTGTCGAAGATGAGCAGAACATTCGGCTTGATGCCGATCTGGGCGGCCACATAGGGAGGCAGGTTGCAGTAGGCGTCGAGGCCTGTGATTGCGGCCGCAAACGTGACCGCTATAGATCCGTTGCCCGTGACGTTGTTGAAGGTGTAGGTGGAAACAGCCCCCAGATCCTTGTTGGTGAAGCCGGCGGTCACATCGGTTACCCGCACATTAACGATCCGGTTGCCTGCCGTTGGAGTAATGGAAAAAACCTGAGTGGCATTTTTTGCCACTGACGTGGCGCCGACCGGGTTGATCGAGCCCGAACCGGACACGATCGAGGCGGTAATCGTATAGGTTACCGGCCTGAATTTGACGGTAACCGTGGAATTCACCGTAATGGCCGGTGTAGTGTAGCTATAGGAAGCAGTGCTGGACCAGGATCCGCTATTTAGCTGGATGCTCTCCACTTCGCAGCCGCTGACCGGGGTGTAACTGAAGGTAGCGGTGCCGTTCTGCAACACGGTTGAAACAGCCTGCTGGGGGTTGGCCGGGTCGGGGTTCTGGCCGGATACTGAAATAGTGGCGGCGTTGCATTGCGTATTCACGGTGTCCTGGAACACATTTGCGGTGACGGTATATGAGGTTGAAGTGCCGGGTAGCTCGAATACCGCCCAGATGGCATAGTTGCTCTGGATGTTGCTGATGGTGAAAGTCGTTGCTGCGGTAGGTATTGGAACTATTACATCGGTCCAGCTGCTGACGGTGGTGCCGGTTACGACTCCGAATCTTATGAACTTTATCTGGTAGCCGCTATTCGGTACGACACGGTACTGGGGGCTGCTGCCGGAGTTGGGGGTGGTGGCGTTTGAATCGCCGGAAGCCATTGTTACCCAGGCGTTGCTTCTGTTGCTCCAGCGTTGTACGGAACCGCCGCTTGCATTGGGAGTAGGGCTGTTGTAGACAGTGATGTTGTTGGTGCCGTACCAGGCTCCCACGTCCAGGGCCGATGCCGGCATGGCGGTAATGGCTATTATCAGCAATGCAAACAGCGTTGCCGCAAGTCTGTTGTGAAAGGCTGGTTGGCTCATTGCAGTACCTCCGGTAATGTGTCACGGTCCGAAATTAAAAAAATGTGCAAATAAGGTGCCATGTTAGAATGCTCTTTTGTGGCACGCTAACCGGTGCTCAGGTTTCTGGATAGCGACTCCAGGGTCATGCTGATTTGGCTGGCGAGGCAGGCACCCATACTGTAAAGCAGCTTCCTTTGCCTGTTCTGCTCTTTGCATCGATCTTTCCGCCTGCCTGTTCAATGGTCTCCCTGGCATGCACCAGGCGTGCAACCATCTCTGTCGGCAGTGTACGGGGTTTGTAGGAAGGGGAGAATATCTTTGACAGCTGCTTGCCGGATAACCCGGTGCCGGTATCGAGAACATCGATCCTTACCAGATGCTCGCCGGGTGCCGATTCGGCGCCGGCTTCGTGGGTTGCAAGCTTGGCCCTGACAACCAGTTTGCCGCCGGACGGCATGCTGTCACAGGCATTGATCATCAGGTTTTTCAGCAGAAGCTCAAGGTCTTCCGGGGCTATGCCGATGGCAGCAATATCGTCACGGCAACTGCTTAAAAACTCGATTCTGTCCACATCCCGTTGCTGCGCCATATCTGCAAAAGCATGTTCAATCAGCGAGGAAAGCAGCGGCAAGGAGTTAGTTGACATGTCGGCTTGTCCCGCTGTTGCGGACGAAGAGGGCTCTTCGGAAGCAGAGGTGTGCGTCTCGACTGTTGTTGCCATGTCCGCTTCCAGGTGTACCGGTTGCCGCTCTTCCGTATCGGATTTCGCTGGTTGCTGATACTTCCTGCGCTGTAATGACTTGACGATGATGTCTACCTGCTCGGACTGGTCATCTCCCCCTTTTGGAGCGGGTTCATTGCCGTAAAGAGCCGCCATGTGTCGTTTGAGCGACAGGAATGGGGCAAAAAGCGGGTTGACGGGACGGTTTAACACCCTGGTCATCAGAACGGAGCCGCTTGCAAGCAGAATGATGACTGTGATGACGATCAGGTGAGGGTAGAATTTGAGAAAAACATTCATGCTGCCTGTCCCCGCCGGCAGGGGCAGAACAATTCCGGCCATAGCCCGTGACGTTCCGTTCCTGTCTATTGGGATTGCCAGTGCCAAGCCGCTCATGTCATCCAGGAGGAAGGCCTCGTTAATTACTGCGTTTGCCTTGGAAAATGGCGTGTAGACCCCGGCGGAGTTCCGGCCGGCCGAAAAGACACTCCTGTCGTTCTGGTCAAGTAGTGTCAGGCGGTAAATTTCACCTCTGCCAACCATTGTCTGTGCAAATACCGCTGCCGGAGAGTCCGCCGGCAGGACGCTTTTGGGATAGCTCGGAATCTCATCCGGCAACTGGCTGATGAAGCTGTTCAGCAGGCTTAAGCCTTGCCTGCCATGGCTGGCACGGATCTCCTGCACCTTGTTTTGCATGTCTGACACGCTGGTCACAATCCAGGCCAAAGCGAGAAGACATGCGGAAAACGTCATGGCAGAAACAATAAGGCTTGATCGGGAACCGGGCATCCTCGTTACTCCGTTGTCTCGCATCTCATATCAAGGCAGTTTCTTCTTGCAGGGAGTGCAAATCTCTTCCGCTTCCCTGAATTGCGCCATTGCAGCATCGGAGCTTGCCGGTCGTTGCATTGATACCAGCGCCTGTTCCATGCATTCCTCAAAACTGCATTGTCCGGAATCCGCTTTTTCGGGAGTTGCCTTCGATCTGGATTGTTTTGGTTGCACGGGTTCAAGTGAAGCACTTTTAGGTGGTTTGGCCGTGGCCGCTTTTTGCGATGTCTTGGGTACTATTGCTGAAAGCGGCCTGAAGCCTGTCCGGGTGATTGTTTTGGCGGACCCGCCGGAGGCGGACTTTCTTTCACGTTGTGGAACAGCTTCGGGAGTGTCAGAGAAATGAAGAATGCCGTCATCGGTTTTCCATTTGTAGACCTTGGTTTCAGGTGGAGGTGGAACAGTTTCCGTTGCTTCGACTGCCGGCAGAGTGGTGTCAGTTTTTCCCTGAACCGATGTTGGAGCTTTCTCAGGGCTCTTGCCGGGTGGTTCCGCCGCCTTGCTCTTGCTTTCTCCGGAGGTGCTCTGCTTGAACTTTTCCAGCTGCTCTGTGTTGTCTCCGAAGGAATGCCCGTTTTTCCAGAATTTTTGGCCAAGCTCGTTCAAGTCGGAGCCGGTGGAATGACAGCCTTTACAGCTTATCCCATATTTTTGAGCGTACTTGGAAGTGGCCAAAACGTTGCCGGAAGCCAGAAAAACTATTGCAGCAGTAATCAATGGGGTTGCCGGTCTTACCATGTAAACTCCATGGGTGAAATCTCTGATACACGTTCGCGCCGCAGATTATAATATGTTCTCGCTGCGAATACACCTAAAAAACCAGAAGATTCCGTCGTTAACCGAGATCAGGAGGCATCAGCCGTTTCAATACCTTTCCGGCGGTTTCAAGGACCTCCTCGAACGAAGTCCCCTTCAGAGCGCAGACCAGTTTGTAGTCGGGAGTGAACTGGTAGTTCTTCGGTTCACTGCGCATCATGCCGATGATCGTGTCCGGTGAGGCCGGGGTGCGGGGGTGGAA
>JACRCG010000037.1 GCA_016219145.1 Deltaproteobacteria bacterium
GGGTAATGCGCCCTTGAGCCAGGTCGCTGATGATCTCCATCACATTAACTTCGCCGGTGGCGGTAACAATCTTGCCGTCCAGCAAGTCGGTGACAATCGGAAGAACTCTGAAGGAGCCCTCGGTGATCGGGAAGAGGCGACCCAGATATGGCTGGATTCCGTCGAAGGCGCCTTCACTGAGAGTCGAAATATCAAGCGAACGGCTTTTGAACATGCTGCTCAACTCGCGCCAGCTCAGAACAATATCAATAGCGCCCCTGATCTCTTCGGACTCGATCTCCATTTTTGCGCCGTTGCATGAACTGATATAGGCCACTTTGACTTCGGCCCCCAAAACCCCTTTAAGGAAGCGCCCCATCGCCACCATCGGCGATACTACTTCAATCAGGTTGTTGATCAGTTTCGGGTAGTGCCTCTCGATCAGATCAACAATTGCCGGACAATGGGACGATATCAGGGGCTTGGTTCCGACCTCGATGGCGCTGGCGTATTCGATTGCCACCAGCTCGACGCCATAGGCCCCTTCGTGGACTTCAGCGAAGCCCATCTGTTTAAGGCCGGCCACCAGCTGGCCCGGAGACGCGTTGTGAAAAAAAGCCGGAAAATCGGCTCCCAGCACGGCAACAACCAGTTGGCCAGATGCCAGCAGACGCTCCATCGTTGCAACCTTGTCGTTAAATATCTTGGCCTTTTGAGGGCAGTTGTTGACGCACTTGCCGCAGCCGATACAGCGTTCATATATGATCTCGGTGTGGCTGGTCTCCCCCTTGATCGCTTTTACCGGACAGTTTCTGACACAGGTATAACATTTGCGGCATTTGTCCTTGAGTGTCAGTATCGATTTCATAGTACCTCGCAGATTGAAAGTATTCGCAACCCCGTCAGCTTCAATTGAGCGGATATTGGCACAAAAAATATCATTGTGCAAGTGTTGGCACAAACCAACGGATGTTGTGACATTTGCAAAAACCATCAGGCTGACCGGAATTTTCAAAACCCTATTCCATGTCGGTAATTATGGTCAATGTCCGCCAACGCCTGAATTTAAAGGTAAATACGGCTGGGCAGCACTGAACTAATTGGATCAATGCATCTGGTTTTTAACGAATATTTGTGTATGCAGAACATGGTTTCCGGGAACTTGGGAGGGCAGTATTCTCAAACAGCGCTCGTTTTACTGCAAATTTTGCCGTCTGTTCGGTTTGAATTGGATGCGGAATCATGCGTAGCTAGAGTTGGTTTGTGCCACAACTGGCCCAAATGTAGCTGTAAAGTGAAGTGAAAGCGGTTCATAACCCGGTTTTGCTGCCGGAAAGTCTTGAATAATATCAGTGTGTTAACAGATGTAAAACGTGATGAACGATGTTGTTGCGGGCGTTGGCACATATCGTGCTTAGAACGGCAGTTAATTTGTGTTTTGTCGATAACCGGTATTAAGTTGAAGCGAGTCAGTTAACTCACAAACAGGGAGGTCATGGATGAGCAAGCAAAATGTGGACACCGTATGTGACACGGTTAAACAAAGCGAAGGCATTAAACAAAAATCTGAAAGTGCAGACGGCTCAATTGCCGAGACACTGAGACGGCGAGGGGTTTCTAGACGCGACTTTCTCAAGTTCTGTTCAGCAATGACTGCAGCGATGGCTTTGCCGGCTTCTTTTGCCCCTCGCGTGGCCCAGGCCCTGGAGGAGTCGAAAAAACCTACCCTGGTCTGGCTTGAGATGCAGAGCTGCACCGGCGATTCCGAGGCGCTGCTCCGTTCTGCCAATCCAACTGTAGCCGAACTGATACTTGACATTCTTTCGGTTGATTATCACGAAACCATCATGGCGGCTGCCGGTCATCAGGCCGAAGAGGCGCTTGATAAAACCATCGCCGCATTCAAAGGCAAATATATCTGCGTCGTTGAGGGTTCAATAGCGATGAAAGACGGCGGAATCTACGGCAGCACCGGCGGCAAATCTCACGTTGACCGCGCCCGTCAGGTATGCGGCGGCGCACTGGCCACGATTGCGGTCGGAACCTGTGCTTCCTACGGCGGCATTGCAGCCGCTCTGCCCAACCCGACCGGTGCGGTAGGTGTACAGGAGGCCGTTCCCGGCGTAACGGTCATCAACCTGCCCGGCTGCCCGGTCAATGCCGACAACCTGACCGCAACCATCGTGCATTATCTGGTGTTCGGCAAAATCCCGGCCCTTGACAGCAAAGGCCGCCCGCTGTTCGCATACGGCAAGCGCATTCACGACAACTGCGAGCGCCGGCCGCATTTCGACGCCGGCCAGTATGTTGAAAAATGGGGTGACGAAGGACACCGTAAAGGATTCTGTCTTTACAAAATGGGCTGCAAGGGGCCGGCTACGTTTCATAACTGCCCCACCCAGCGTTACAATGAAAAGACCAGTTGGCCGGTGGCTGCCGGCCATCCCTGCGCCGGTTGTTCCGAACCGCAGTTCTGGGATGCCATGGGGCCGATGTACAAGCGTCTGACGAACGTGCCGGGATTTGGCATCGAACAGTCCGCCGACAAGATCGGACTGGGCATGGCGGTTGGTGTCGGAGCGGCGTTTGCGGCTCATGGATTGGTCAGTTCCCTGCGTAAAGACAAAGACCCTGCTGAAGAAACCAAGGAGGTTTAAGATATGGCCAAGATAGTTGTCGATCCGATTACCAGAATTGAAGGGCATCTTCGTATTGAGGCCGAGGTTAATGGCGGTAAGATTACAGATGCCTGGAGTTCCGCCACAATGTTCCGCGGTATTGAAAAGATCCTCAAGGGGCGCGACCCGCGTGATGCCTGGTTCTGGACTCAGCGCTTCTGCGGTGTCTGTACGACCGTACACTCGATAGCCTCCGTCCGTGCCGTCGAAAACGCACTCAAGATCAAGGTTCCGCGCAACGCCGACCTGATCCGCAATATTATCATAGGCACCCAGAACGTGCAGGATCACGTCATACATTTCTATCATCTGCATGCCCTGGACTGGGTGGACATCACCTCCGGCCTCAAGGCCGATCCTGCCAAAACTGCCGCGTTGGCAGCATCGATCTCTGATTGGCCAAAAAATTCCGCGACCTATTTCAAAGCGGTTCAGGACAAGGTCAAGGCTTTTGTCGCCGCCGGTCGCCTGGGACCTTTCGCCAATGCCTACTGGGGACATCCGGCCTATAAACTGCCGCCTGAAGCCAACCTGATGGCCACTGCCCACTATCTGGAAGCTCTGGAGTGGCAGAAGGACGTCATCAAGATTCACGCCATACTGGGGAGCAAGAACCCTCATCCGCAGACCTTCCTGGTGGGCGGCATGGCGATCCCGATCGATCCTGATTCCCAGAATGCCCTGAACGCAGACAAGCTGATTGAAATCAAGCGCTTGCTGAAAAAAGCCCAGGATTTTGTGGAGAAGGTTTATATCCCTGATCTTTTGGCCGTCGCATCGTTCTACAAGGATTGGGCCGGCATCGGCGGCGGAGTCGGCAACTACATGTGTTACGGCGAGTTTCCGGATGCCAACGGAAATATGTGGTTTCCGTCCGGCGCGATTCTGAACAAGGATCTCTCCAAAGTTATCAAGGTTGATCAGGGCAAGATCGCGGAATATGTCGATCATTCCTGGTTTGAGAATTCTGCCGGAGCCGGCAAGGGTCTGCATCCCTATGAGGGCGAGACCGAAGTAAAGTACACCGGCCCCAAAGCTCCGTATGAGCATTTGGATACAAACGCCAAATACTCATTTGTCAAGTCGCCGCGCTACGATGAAAAGGCGATGGAGGTCGGCCCGCTGTCACGCGTACTGGTTGCCTATGCCTCCGGACACAAGGAAACCAAAGCGGTTGTTGATCTGGTGCTCAGCAAGCTTGGAGTCGGGGCGGCTGCGCTCTTCTCGACGCTTGGCCGAACCGCCGCTCGCGGCATTGATTGCCTGCTGAACGCCCAGCAGACACCAAAATTCCTGGATGAACTGATCGGGAATATTTCCAAGGGTGATTACCGCATCCATGCCAATGAAATGTGGGACCCCTCCTCCTGGCCGGCAGAAGCCAGCGGTTACGGCATGCACGAAGCACCGCGAGGCGGTCTTGGCCACTGGATCAAGATCAAGGACCAGAAGATCCTGAATTACCAGGCCGTGGTGCCTTCAACCTGGAACGCCTCGCCACGTGATGCCAAGGGGCAGCGCGGACCATATGAGGCAGCTCTGGTGGGAACCCCGATAGCGGACCCCAACAAACCACTGGAGATTCTGCGTACCATTCACTCCTTTGACCCGTGCCTTGCCTGCGCCGTCCATGTTCTGGACGCCAACGGCAATGAAATGGTCAAGGTAAAGGTGTCCTAGAAAGGGGGAGGCTATGAGCGAACCATTAGTATTTAAAAGATATTACGTCTGGGAATTGCCGGTCCGCATCTGTCACTGGGTCAACGCTCTCTCCATTCTGATTCTGTCAATCACCGGTTTTCTGATCGGAAAGCCGGTGATCGCCGGTGTTTCACCTGAATCATATCTTATGGGCTGGGTCCGTTTCGTTCACTTTATTGCCGGCTATGCCCTGCTTATAAGTGTTGTAACCAGACTGCTCTGGTCTCTGAGGGATCACTGCTTCTCAGGCTGGCGGGAGTATTTCCCTTTTCTTACCAGGGAGGGGTGGCGTGAAATCGGGATGATGCTGAAATTCTATTTCTTCATCGACCGCAAGACGCCTGATGCAGTCGGACACAATCCGCTTGCAGTAACGGCCTATGTTGGACTTTTCATGATATTTATGGGCATGTTTGCGAGCGGATTTGCCCTGTACGCCGAGCATGCACCCAGCGGCGTGATGCACACCGTAATGAAGCCGGTCTATATCCTGCTGTCAACCCAGGGGCTGCATCTGTACCACCACATCGGCATGTGGTTGATTATCTGCTTTGTGATCAACCATATCTACAGCGTCTGGCTTCTGGATGTTAAGGAAAAGGGTGGTGAGATTACCAGTATCTTCAGCGGGTACAAATACACCACCAAAGTACATGTATTTTCAGAAGGTAAAGAGTGTGATGAAAATGGCTGTTACATCAAGGTCAAAAAATAGCCGGTTTTGTTGAGGAGTTACAAATACTTAGGACGGGGTGGGCAACCACCCCGTTTTTTTGTGAGATATCAACGTCCCATCCCCCCGTCTTCAGCATGCGAAGTCCGCTTCAAGAGTACCAGCAGCGGAATAATCACCAGAAAAGCCAGTCCGATGATGAAGAAAATGCGGTTGAAAGCCAACGCTCCGGCCTGCCTGCGGACCGCTCCGTACATCATGCCCATGGCGGTCGTGTCGGCCTGGGAAACAGCGATTCCTTTCGAGATCAGCGCCTGCTTCAATTCCCCGAAACGCATCTGCCAGACCGGACTGTAAGGATTGATATTCGCGACCAGCCCGGTTTGATAAAACTGCTCGTACCTGGCCAGCAGTGTGGCGGCCATGGCGATCCCTACGCTGCCGCCGATATTGCGCAGCAGGTTGAACATGCCGGTGGCATTGCCCATCTCGTTTCTGCTGATGGTGGCCAGGGTGACCGTGGTGAGCGGCACGAAGATCATGGCCAGCCCGACGCCCAGCACTATGCGGGGCCAGGTGTAATCCCAGAATGAGCCTTGCAGGTTCAGCCCCTGCATGATGAACATGGCGGATGCAGCTATCAGCAGGCCGAAAAAAACTATCTTGCGTCCATCTCTCTTCGCCAGTGCCGCTCCCACGAACGGCATGCAGATCAGGGTGGCAATTCCGCCGGGAGCCATAACCATACCGGCATCGGTGGCGGAATAACCCATCAGGGTCTGCAGGAAAAGCGGGATCAGCATGATAGAACTGTAGAGGCAGAAGCCGACTACGAACATGATCAGATTGCCGGACGAAAAGGAAACATTATTGAACAGGCGCAGGTTGATGATCGGATTCTGGTGAGTCAGTTCGACCCGGATCAGCGCAATCAATGAAACGACGAATATGATACTGAAGGTGATGATGAAAGATGAACTGAACCAATCCTCCTGTTGCCCCTTGTCCAGCACCACTTGCAGGGAACCCATGCTGGCGGTCAGCAGGAACAGCCCCCAATAATCGATTTTCAGATCTTTTGCTTTTTGTCGCAGGTAGTCCGGATCGAAGATGAAAAAAGCGCACATCGCCATGGCGATAATCCCGATCGGCAGATTTATGTAGAATGGGATTGATATGCAAAATGGGGTTGACAGATTAAGGAAGAATTTGGTATGAATGATGGTGGAAATTTGAAACCCGTCTTTGGCGGAAAATCTTAAAAACGGAGGTATGAGAAAATGTTTTTTGACAATCCTTATACACC
>JACRCG010000044.1 GCA_016219145.1 Deltaproteobacteria bacterium
CAAGCCATGGGTAGTCCGTCCAGGTCCTGGATGTAAGGGGCTTTTGGCGTGGCCAGAACGCCACCATCGCGCCAGAAGGCCAGGCCATTGACTTTTTTGGCGTCATCGCCGGCGTTCAGGCAGTCAAACAGTTCCACCAGCGTGACTTCACCTTCGCCGCGCACGATATAGTCAACGCTTTTATTGTCGTGCAACAGGATTTCATCATAGCAGAAGGTGGCATGCACGTTGCCCAGGGCTGTGACGATGCCCGGATCGATCTCCTTGGCCAGGCTGCAGATTTTGATGGCATCTACGATGGAGGCTGTGAACGATGTTGTCAGTACGGCATCCGGGCGGAAGTCTTCGATTCGTTTCTGAATATCCGCCCAGGTGTGCCACAGCGACATGGCGTCGTAGTAATCCACCTCGTATCCGGCCGCCCGCAACGAGCCGGCGATGTAGACGAAACCGACGTTCAACCAGGTGCCGGCAGATTCCACGACACCGGAATGATAGGGGGGTGTTATGAGGGTGATACGTTTGATTTTCATGACTGTTGTTCCTCTCGATCAGGCAACTACTTGAAGTACTCCGAGTGGATCGAACCGCTCAACGTGGCCATTCCAAACAATGACACCAGGGAAATTATGAAGCAGGCGATGAAAAACCACGCCGCTGCAGTCCCCCTCAACTTGAAAAAACGCCGCAGGTGCAGATAAGCGCCAAACATAAGGCAGGTTATCAACGACCAGGTTTCGGTCGGATCCCACCCCCAGAAGCGGCCCCAGGACTGGTGCGCCCAGATTGAGCCGGCCAGCATGCCGATGGTCCAGAAAATAAAACCGAAACCGGCAAAACGGTAACTATATACATCCAGGGTTTCCAGTGCCGGAAGACGCGCCAGCCAGCCGCTTTCGCCGCGTTGCTTTAACAGATAGAAAATCGCCAGCGCACAGCCGATCACAAGTGTCGCCAGTGATATCTTGTATAGTCCGATATGTATGATCAGCCAGACGCTGCGGAAAGTGGCCGGCAGGGTGCGGATTCCGGGATTGTAAAACAGTGATAGCGCCAGCATCAGAAAAGCGGATGGAAAAGCCAGGATGCTGGCCGGCTTGATACGTGGATATACTTTCAGAAATATCAGGAACGAAGCCATCACCGCCCAGGCATCGGAAGAAAGCACCTCGTTCGGAGCCATGTAGGGACCATGCCCGACTACGGACCACCAATAGGCGATCACAAGGCTGTGCAGTGCCAGTCCAAGGCTTGCGCCCCAGTAGCTGACCCGTTCCATGCGTTCATTGTTGAACAGCACCCCGGCAACATTGGATATCGTTGCCAGCACATAAACAACGACTACTGCCCAATTGGCCGAAATGTATAACTCCAGGGACAATTTCATACCAGGTTTCCTTCTTTGAAAGTCTTTATCATTTGATCCCGTTCTTCTACAAAAAAGTCCCGGAAGTAGGCCGCTTTCCAGTAAACGTCATAATTCCCGTCCGGCAGCCTGATCCCGATCAATTCGCGCGGCGGAGCCATGTAGTGTATCAAGCCGCCCAGCATTATTATCGCAAATCCTGCAAATATGGCGGACATGCCGGTAATATCCACAATAATCAACTTTGACCATTTCTCCACCCGGTCAAACTTCACTATGTATTCTCCCAATGTACCCGCTACTCCTCTAGTTAAAGAAGTCCGCGCAATCTCCCGTCCTCCGTCAAGCATGCGTAAAAAAAGCTCGGGGTTTGTACTCAGCATACTCTTCCTGTCGGCATCGGCAAAGTATTTTGCATCAAACAGGAATTGCGACCAGCTTACACTGAAATCTTCACTGTAGCCGGCCTTGGCCGGATCCATCGCCTGCTGGACCATGATCCTCTCGACATGTGAATTGCCTTTACTGTCAGTAAACGTAACCGTGAAAGCGTCGCCATATTGTGCTGCGTGGTATATGCGCAGGCCCCGGTAATGCTGGATCCTGTTTATGGATGCTGTCAGTGATTCTGTCCTGCCGGCCTGATCGGTAAAGGAAATATCTGAGGAGACCTCCATCTGCCGGTTTTTGTCGTCAAAATATACCCTGACCCTGTCGAGCCGTATGGTTCCCGGCAGTTGCAGCGGGGCAACCATCAATCCGTGCTGATAAGCATTCCAGGGTTGCCGCCCGTCTCGCTGTTCGCCTTCGACCAGCATGAGCGCTCCCTGGCGCCCGGTCAGGGACACAAACAGGGAAACCAGTATTACCAGGGTTATCCCGACATGCAGCAACATGACACCGAAATACCCCCAGGAATTTTTGATGAATTTAAGATTATCGCCGTGGGCGCTCTTGATAATACGATACCGGTTAGTGCGTGCAACCGATTCAAGCCGGTGCCCTGGCAGTGCCCCCGCAATTTCCTCGGCTGAAGCGGTAGCGCTGGAGTACAGCTTTCTCCGGGTTACGGCCAGTTGATCATAGGATGAAACTCCCAGTGACAGGGCGGCACAGAGGATTGTGGCGGCGAACCACGGTTGGCCGTAGATGCTGTGCAGTTGAAGAGTATCGACCAGCCACAACCAGCCGGCATGTCCGCCGCGCCAGGCTTCAAGCATCCCCGGAGTAGAATCGATCTGCTGCGGGACCAGGGTCGAGATATACATAACTCCTGTCAGCATCAGGATCAGTCCCAGCGAGATGCTGCGAGCAGTGATGAATTGTTTGAATCTATTCACCTGATCCTCTTTCGTCAACAGAAGAATCGACTTCAGAAAAAAGGCCGGACTAAATGCCCGGCCTTGAATCTACGCAACCAAATAAATAAGCAGGACTGTGCTACCAGGTTTTGGTGCCGTTTCCGCTGCAGCCGGAACCGGTCATAATATCATGGTTACAGGATACGGAAGTAGGTGATGTGCCTTTCACTCCGCCACCGGTTAATGTTACACCGGTAACAAAGGCGGGACCAACTACATGCGGTTTTCCATCCCGCACCGGTCCTGCGGTGGAGCCGCGGCCATGATTTACGCCGGATCCGGTTCCTCCGGATGCCCCCAGAACATGGCAGGTGGTGCAGACGACTCTATGGTCACTGCGCGAATGCCCCTTTCTCACATCCGGGAATGCCGTTCCGGCCGGAATGCCCTTGGTGCCGGCGGTGGTG
>JACRCG010000041.1 GCA_016219145.1 Deltaproteobacteria bacterium
GGTAAAGGTGAATGATGATTTTTGACGACAGGTAGTGCGAGAGATCAAGGCACTGAATGTTTCCTTTCAGTGAAGAAGGTAATCACAGTTTTTTCTCTGTCAGAAGGAAAGTTTTCTGGTTTTGCAGGAACAATTCTATCTTCTCCCGGTTCTTTCTAAACGGGTTATGCCTTCCACTCAGCCAGTCAGATAGCTGTTCCGGATCACGCCCCATAGCCTCACCCAGATGGTCCAGATTCATTCCCATCGCTCTCTTGTACCATGCAAGCCGCCCAACTGTGTCGTCTGGGCAGTCGAACGGAATATAACCTAGAAATTTGATAATTCTTGGATTATATTGCAATTCTGGTTCGGTGCCATGTTCCCAGTTCCAGATAGAGGACTCGGTGACTCCGATGATATCGGCGACTTCTCTCTGGAGGAGACCAAGATCCATTCGTTTCTTGCGGATGTGTTCACCGACTGTGATGGGGAATTCGGGATAACCGGGAAGCTGCTGTTTTTCGAGGGGAATTTGAATTGAGAACGAGTGCCGTTTTAAGTGGGTATAGTAGAGAAAGGTTAACACACCCCTGTCCCTGCGGCTACAGCGGTGATCCGGCCCATACCTGCTCCTGCAGTCCGCGGGAGATCCATCGCTACCGCACCCGCCTTTCGGGGCCGCTTCTGGACCGGATCGACATTCATATTGAAGTGCCGGCGGTCAAGTATCGCGAACTGGTCGACAGGCAGGAGGGGGAAAGCTCTGCGGCCATTGCCGCCCGGGTCGAGCGCTCCCGTGCCATTCAGCGGGAGCGGTTCAGCGGCACCAAAGTCCACAGTAACGCCCAGATGCCCCCCCGCTTCATCCGCAAATTCTGCGAGCTCGATGCTGCCGGCAACCGGATGCTGGAGCTGGTTACCGACCGTCTCGGCCTCTCCGCCCGCTCCTACACCCGTATCCTCAAGGTCGCCCGCACCATTGCCGATCTGGACGGTGCCGAAAACATCCGCGAGCAGCACCTGGCCGAGGCGATCCAGTACCGGAGCCTGGATCGAAAGACAATTTGACATTTCATGGCAATACCGATGGCGAGCTTGCCAGCCACACCTATTGCTAACCCGACAACAGTGCCGAAACCGGCCCGACTGGCCTCATCCAGGTTACGCTGTAACGATAATTCTCCCACTATTGCCCCTGCAAACGGACCGAGCAGAATTCCCGGAATCCCCAGAAAGAGACCTGATCGATTTATCATGCATATGAAGATTCCAAGGTGACCTCTGTCCTGATTTTTCAGCGCCGGCTACCGGTGAACCTCAGCAGCATAAGGAACAGATTGATGAAGTCGAGATAGAGTGTCAGAGCGCCAAGAATGGCCGGTTTTCTCCCCTCTGTACCCTGGGCAGCCATTTCTTTGATCTTCCAGGTGTCGTAGGCAGTCAGCCCAGTGAAGACGATCACGCCAATGCCGGAGACAACCCAGGATACAGCACTGCTGCCGACGAAGATATTGACTATTGACGCTATTACTATACCGATCAGCCCCATGAACAGAAAACTTCCCCATGAGGTCAGGTCACGTTTGGTCAAATAACCATAGACACTCATCGCTCCGAACATACCGGCAGTGATGACAAAGGTTGAGGTGATCGAGTTGGCGGTGTAAGCGAGAAATACTACAGACAGAGTGATCCCGTTGAGCACCGAATACATGATGAAGATGAGCGTTGCCGTTGCTGCGCGCAATCTATTGATAGCCCCCGAGAGGGTAAACACCAGGGCCAGTTCCCCAATCATTAAGCCGTAGAACACGAGCTTGTTCCCTAGTACGGCTTTGAGTAGTGCGGGCGAGGACAGCGTGACCAGTGCCATAAGCGCAGTGACAGCCAATCCTGCTCCCATCCAGGCATAAACCTGCCGGATGAGAGCATTCTGTTTCACAATTACCTGAGTCGAACTTCTGGTGTAAATGGGATTCAATTCATTCATGGCAAATCTCCTTTGGACAGGTATTATCTTTGAATATGGACAGGCTCAGCTGTTTTTGGGTATTTCAACCGCTGATTTTCCGACGGCAAGGGATGCCAGCACTGCAAATAGCAGGGTGAACAGAATAATACTGAGGGAAACAGTAACGGGCACGTGGTAGCCTCCTGTAGTAATCAGCATCTTGATTCCGACAAAGGCCAGGATGAAAGAAATGCCGTATTTGAGATATGCGAACATTCCCAGCATGTTCGCCAGCAGAAAATAGAGCGCCCGCAGCCCCATGATGGCAAAAATGTTTGACGTGAATACAATGAACGGGTCAAGGGTCACGGCGAATATTGCCGGGATGGAGTCGACGGCAAAAACAACGTCGCTCGACTCCACCATCACCAGCGCCAGCAGCAGAGGACTGGCGATAATCATCCACCCCTTACGCTTCACGAACCAGTCGCCACGGATTTGTTTCGTAACCGGCACGATCTTTCCGCAGAGACGGACCATCGGGTTGCGCGCCGGGTCCACATTTCCTTCTCCGCCGAATGCCATTTTCCACGCGGTAGCCAACAGCAGGATGCCGAACAGGGGCAGCAGCCAGCTAAAGCGTACCACAAGTTCAATGCCGACAAAGATGAAGATCGCCCGCATTACCAGGGCGCCAATAATTCCCCACTTGAGAATCCTGGCCTGATGACGATTGGCAATGCCGAAATAGCTGAAGATCATGATGAAGACGAAGAGATTATCCACCGACAGCGCCTTCTCGATCACATACCCGGTGAAGAACTCCAGTGCCTTGCCGCTCCCCATCGTGTACCAGATACCGGCATTGAAGGTAAGGGCGAGGCCAATCCAGACTGCGCTCCAGCACAGAGCCTCTTTGAACGATATTGCATGACTCTTGCGGTTAAGTCCCAGATCCACCACCAGCATAACCGTCAACAGCAGGGCAAACACAATCCACATGGACATCAGCGGCTCCCTTTCGGATTGTTGAGAAGTGTGACAACTACTTCCTCATCGGGAGCGGTTTTCAGCCAGGAAAATATCTCTTCAATCTCCCGTTCTAACTGTACCCGTTCCGGTGACCCTGCAGGCAGCGCCTTTGCTTTTTTCCCGAGATCACGGCTCTTCAGCCCCAGCTCTTCCGCTTTCCTGGTCAGCCGGACCTCAACTTTTCGTTTATTCCCTTCTGCAGTCAGCACCAGCCGATGTTCGTCACGATCTTCAACTGCAAGAGCGGCATTCCCATAGGTGGTTCCGGCGCCGACCTGAACACCGTCCACCGGACAGGAAAGATCATAATACCTGGCGGTGAATTTGCCCGTCCCTCCTGCCTTTTTCAGCTCCTCTTTTGCCGCCAACCCCATGCGGGCGCCAAAGATTGACCCGGCGCACACATGACCATGAAAAGCCTCCAATTGGTTGAACAACGCTGGCACAGGCTTCGTGCCATTTGAAGCAAGAGCATTAGAGCAAGAGATAGCCAGCGACATGACGCCGGCAAAAGCAACACACGGCAAAATTCTGCAATATCCGGATTTCATCAGTTTCCTCCCAATTCCGTTGGATGCACCTTTGATGCACGTTTTGGCAGTCGTTCTTTGATCTTATGCAGCAGGTTCCTGGCCCAGACAAATTCCGTGGCCAGTATCCCCAGACCGACAGGGATAACGACAATAGCCGGTCCGGGTAGGACTATCATGGCAATGCCGATGCCGAGTACGGTCAATCCTACAGTGACAACAATCAGTCGTTTTGCCTGTTTCAGTGTCCAAATCAGTGGTGACATGAGGTTCCCTTATAAAAGCGGCATACACCGGGAAATACAGTGCACCAGCGGCTAATGATTTTCCCGAGATAACGAGATTTCGGCTGCCATGGAAACCTCGTTCCCGCCATATTTACATGGCATATTTTACCAAAAGTGCCACTTCAGTGTGGGGTTTCCCCCAAAAGACTCTGAAGTGCGTGGTAGTGGATATTTTCATTCCTTTCTACACTCTTGATGGTCGGCGCGAATATGGGGGCCGGCAACCGCTGGGATTCCACCAGCCCGGAAGGAAGTTTATTGCCGCAGATTTCACCTGTCTCTCTGTATTCTCGCCAACCCGCTCCAGCCAGATACCCCCTGACGACGCATCTGATAGGCAGCGGGGTTGTCTTCCAGACCAACATCGACTGTCCGTCGAACTCTCCGGCAAAAGTTTTGATGGAATCAGGAAAGCACGCCTGATTCACCGAAATCAGATGGTTCGGGCAGGATGACATGTCGACTGGCATTGCATGTCGTATGCATACATCATCAGTTCCCTCCATAGCTGTGCAGGCCTGAAAGGAGAAGGTTGACCCCCAGATAGCAGAAAATTGTCGAAGCAAAACCGACTATCGAAAGCCAGGCAGCCCTTCGCCCGGCCCAGCCGCGCGTCAGCCTGGCATGGAGGAACGCAGCATAGACGAACCAGACGATGAGCGACCAGGTCTCCTTCGGGTCCCAGCTCCAGTAGGTGCCCCAGGCATAGTTGGCCCAGGCGGCGCCGGTGACGATCCCAAGGGTCAGCAAGGGGAAGCCGA
>JACRCG010000042.1 GCA_016219145.1 Deltaproteobacteria bacterium
ACATGCCATGCAGGGTGGAATCGGGAATAACGTTCCGATAGTGGATGCTGTCAGTGCCTATGCCTGTTACCAGGCTTATCATGAAGCCGTTCTACAGGGGCTGGTAACCTCCTGTCATGATCTCTCCGACGGCGGCCTGGCTGTGGCAGCGGCTGAGTCGGCTTTTGCCGGCGGATTGGGTATCGCCATTGACCTCTCTCGCGTTCCCTGGAAAGGGGGAGAGGATGGCTGGCGCGACGAGGCGCTGCTCTTCTCCGAATCGGCTTCGCGCCTGCTGGTGACGGTCAGTCGCAAACATGCCGAAGCTTTCGAGAGTGTCATGGGTGAGAACTGTCTGGCGCGTATCGGTGTAGTGACGGTGGAGCCGCTACTGGATATCGAGGGGATCGGTGGGAATACGGTCATCAAGGCCGATCTGGCGGCGCTGAAGGAAGCCTGGCAGAGTACGTTGAGAGAGCTGTAGTCTGTTGTCAGATCCAGCAACTATCCACCAGACCCTGAAAACCATTTTTGGTTTTCACGAGTTCCGTGCGCCACAACAGGAGGTCATTGAACGGGTTGTGGCCGGCGAGGATGTATTTCTGGTGATGCCGACCGGAGGCGGGAAGTCGCTCTGTTACCAGATTCCGGCCTTGCATCGCGAGGGATTGACTATTGTAGTCTCTCCGCTGATCGCCCTGATGAAGGATCAGGTGGATGGCTTGGTCGCCAATGGTGTCCGGGCCGCCTTTCTTAACTCTTCGCTCACGGCTGCCGAGGCTGGACGGGTTTTTCAGCAGATGGATGCCGGTGCGCTGGATCTTTTGTATGTTGCGCCTGAACGCCTGATGATGACGGATTTCCTGGAGCGGCTGGCTTCGCACAAAATGGCTCTGTTTGCGATTGACGAAGCACATTGCATTTCGCAGTGGGGGCACGATTTCCGGCCTGAATATACGCAGCTTGGCAGATTGCGTGAGTTGTTTCCGGACGTACCGCTGATAGCCATGACCGCAACGGCCGATCCGGAGACCCGCAAGGATATCATCCGGCAGCTGGGGATTGAGCATGCCAGCGTGTATGTAGCCGGTTTTGACCGCCCCAACATCACCTATACGGTCATGCCAAAACAGAAGCCTTTTGTGCAACTGGGTTCTTTCCTTGCCGGCCGGCGCAGCGAAGCGGGAATCGTCTATGCCTTGAGTCGCAAACGGGTTGAACAGGTGGCCGAGCGGCTGCAGGCAGCAGGTTTTTCTGCCGCTGCCTACCATGCCGGTCTGGCGGATGATGAACGCAAGCGGGTACAGGAGGCTTTCCAGCGCGACGATATTCGTATCGTGGTGGCCACAGTGGCCTTCGGGATGGGGATCGACAAGTCCAACGTCCGTTTTGTGGTGCATTACGATATGCCCAAAAGCGTGGAGAGCTACTACCAGGAAACCGGTCGGGCCGGACGGGACGGACTGCCGTCCGAGGCGCTGATGCTGTTCGGCATGGGTGATGTCATGACCGCCCGCAAGCTGGTCGAGAACAGCGACAACGCTGAACGGGTGCGGATCGAACTGCAAAAGCTGAACGCCATGGTGGCCTATGCCGAGGCTCTGACCTGCCGCCGTCGGGCGCTGCTCTCATATTTTGGCGACCAGCGTGAGCATGATTGCGGCAACTGCGATATCTGCACCGATCCGCCAGAGCGTTTTGACGCCACGGAGCAGGCCAGAAAGGCGCTCTCATGCGTCTACCGGGTCGGTGAACGTTTCGGAATGATGCATGTAATCGAGGTTCTGCGGGGAAGCAAGAATCAGCGAGTACTGGACCTGAAACATGACCGGCTCTCCACCTGGGGCATCGGCTCCGGGACAGCGGCCGCGGAATGGGAAAACATCTTCAGGCAGTTGATCCATCTTGGCTATCTGGTGCAGGATTTTACCCGCTTTGGCGCACTTGGTCTTTCAGCGGCTGCGCGGCCGGTGCTTAAAGGCGAAATTCCGGTCACGCTGGGTCGCCCCCGTGATGTGGTAAAGGCTATTGAAAGGGTGAAGAAGAGGGCGGGTGGCCGCAAGGATTACGATCAGGCGCTGTTTGAAGTCTTGCGAGCTTTGCGAAAACAGATTGCCGATGCGGCCAGTGTGCCCCCTTTTGTGGTGTTTTCAGATGCGACTCTGGCAGATATGGCGAGTCAGATGCCGGGCGACGCGTATGAGCTGCGACAGGTATCCGGTGTCGGAGAGCACAAGCTGAATCGGTATGGCAGGGCTTTTCTGGAGGCTATTCACGAATATCGCTATTCAATAGCGCCGGGTGAACGGAGCGACAGCGCTGAAAGATACACGGATTAAGATTCAAGCATAACGGGAGAACATGATTACATGGCACTAACACGAGCAATAGTCATAACCGGCAATGGCACCAACTGCGAGATGGAAGCGGCCCACGCCTGCCGCCTGGGGGGATTCGACGAAGCCGTTATCGCCCATATCTCGGAAATTCTTTCCGGAGAAATCCGGCTGGACGACTTTCACTTTCTCAATCTGACCGGCGGCTTTCTGGACGGTGACGATCTGGGGAGTGCCAAAGCCCAGGCCAACCGCCTGAAGCATGCCGCAGTCAGTGGTTCAGGCGAAAAACTGGTGCAACAGTTCGTTCGTTTTATTAATGACGGCAAGCTGATTCTGGGGGTCTGCAACGGTTTTCAGCTGATGGTCAAGATGGGGATGCTGCCCGGGTTTGATGGTGATCATCTGAACCAGTCGGCAACTCTGACACACAATGACTGCGGGCGTTTCCAGGATCGCTGGTGTTATCTGAAGTGTGACCCGGTCTCTCCATCCGTTTTCACGAAGGGGATTGCGCGTGGCATTTATCTGCCGGTGCGGCACGGCGAAGGGAAGTTTCTCTGCGACTCGGATGCCACGATTGAGCGTATTGAGCGGGAACATCTGTCAGTATTCAAATACTCAGACGTTGACTATGCCGGGCCAAGCATGGAGTTCCCGGCCAACCCCAACGGAGCGCAGAACGCTATCGCCGGCATCTGCGATCCGACCGGCCGGTTGATGGGATTGATGCCGCATCCTGAGGCTTTTGTCCATTACACCCAGCACCCGCGCTGGACACGGGAAAATCTGCCGGAAAAGGGCGACGGGTTGATACTGTACAAAAACGCGGCCGAGTATGTACGGAAAAATTTAGTCTGATAACACAGAGCAACAGAGCAACGGAGAAAGAATATCGTAATTGCTATAACAAGCCTCACATGATTGTATGCTAATTATGGCTGGTTTTTATGTTTTCCCCCTGTTTGTTCTTGGTTTTCTCTGTTTCTCCGTTGCTCTGTGTTATAAAAAGAACTGGAGTCTTAATTTATGAAGTTATCCCGTCCACAAGAAGAATGCGGTGTTTTCGGCGTCTACAACCACCCTGAGGCATCCAACCTGACCTATCTCGGTCTGTATGCCCTGCAGCACCGCGGGCAGGAGAGTTGCGGCATCGTCTCATCCGACGGAGCCAATCTGCATGCCCACAAACGGATGGGGCTGGTGGCTGATGTATTTGGCAATCAGGAGGTTTTCAAGAAGTTGCCCGGCCGGGCCGCCATCGGCCATGTGCGCTATTCCACCGCCGGCGCATCGGTCGAAAAAAACGTTCAGCCGATCATGGTGGATTACTCGCGCGGTTCCATCGCAGTGGCCCATAACGGCAATCTGGTCAACGCCCAGCTGCTGAAAGCCGAGCTGGAAGCCTACGGTTCCATCTTCCAGACCACCATGGACACCGAGATCATCATCCACCTGCTGGCCGCTTCCAAAACCAACTCGCTGGTGGATCGCATCGTTGATGCCCTGATGCGCATCAAGGGGGCCTACTGCCTGCTGTTTCTGACCGAGAGCCGTATGATCGCAGTGCGCGACCCGAATGGCTTCAGGCCGCTCTGCCTGGGCAAGCTGGGGAACGGCTGGGTGGTGGCCTCGGAAAGCTGCGCTCTGGACCTGATCGAGGCGGAGTTTGTTCGTGAAATCGAACCTGGGGAAATGGTGGTATGCAAGAATAACGGCGAGATTGAATCGATATTTCCTTTTAAAAAGGTCGAGCCAACCCCCTGCATCTTTGAGTTTGTCTACTTTGCCAGACCTGACTCCTACATCTTCGGCAAGAACGTTTACATGACCCGTAAGGAACTAGGCCGCCAGCTGGCTCGCGAATACAAAATTGAGGCGGATGTGGTGATTGCCGTGCCGGACTCCGGCGTCCCGGCCGCCATGGGGTACGCCGAGGAATCCGGAATTCCGTTTGAGCTGGGTCTGATTCGCAATCATTATGTCGGGAGGACATTCATCGAGCCGGCCCAGTCCATACGGCACTTCGGCGTTAAGATCAAGCTCAATCCGGTCCGGGAAATCCTGGAGGGGAAGCGTGTGGTGGTTATTGATGACTCCATTGTTCGAGGCACCACCTCGCGCAAAATTGTCAAGATGGTGCGCCATGCCGGGGCAAGGGAAGTGCATATGCTGGTCTCATCCCCCCCCACAAGTTACCCCTGTTATTACGGTATCGATACACCCAACCGCAAGGAGCTGATCTCTTCTTCGCACACGCTGGAAGAGATCTGTCGCTATGTAACTGCCGACTCATTGGGCTATCTGTCCGAGGAGGGGCTGCTGAAGTCGGTCGGGGTGAATAACACCACTTTCTGCAAAGCCTGTTTTGCCGGAGATTATCCGGTCGCATTCCCCAAACCTGTGGAGGTGCCGCAGATGGGACTATTTGAAGAGGAGTTCGGTAAATATGAGTGATCGCGAACAACTGAAAAAGATCATCCTGGAGTTGTCCTACGAAAAACGGCTGGTGACGCTGGCCTCCGGCCGTCAGAGCGATTTTTACTTCGACGGCAAGCAGACTACCCTGCATGCCGAGGGGGGCTTTCTGGTCGGCAAGCTGTTTTATGAGGCCATCAAGGATGTGGAGGGCGTTCAGGCGGTTGGAGGCATAACCCTTGGCGCCGATCCGATCGCCACGGCAACCTCGATTGCCGCCCATCTGGACGGCACATCCATGCATGCCTTCATCATCCGCAAGGAGCCCAAAGGGCATGGTACCGGCCAATGGCTGGAAGGTCGCAAAAATCTGCCCCCTGGCACCAAGGTCATCATTGTGGAGGATGTGGTCACCACCGGTGGTTCCTCGATGAAAGCGGTTCGCCGTGCCGAAGAAGAAGGGTTGGTGGTACTCGGCATAGTCACTTTGGTTGACCGTGAAGAGGGAGGCCGTGAGAATATCGAAGCCGAAGGATACTGGCTGAGGACGATCTTTACCAAATCACAGCTTGTAGGCTGATGTCCGCAAAACAACGCCTGGACAGACTGGTTGTAGAACGTGGTCTGGCTTCTTCGCTGGAAAAGGCCCGGGCTTTGATCATGGCCGCTCAGGTTGTGGTAGATGACCATCTGGTTGATAAGGCCGGGCAGCAGGTTTCGGCAGGGTCGGACATCCGTCTCAAGGGAGAGGCGTTGCCGTACGTCAGCAGGGGCGGGCTAAAACTGCGCAAGGCTCTGGATCAGTTTGGGATTGATGTCACCGGGCTGGTCGCGGTGGATGTCGGCTCCTCCACCGGCGGTTTTACTGATTGCCTGCTGCAGGCCGGGGCTGCCAGGGTATTTGCAATTGATGTCGGTTATGGTCAGCTGGCTTGGAAGCTCCAGCAGGATCCGCGTGTGGTCAGCATGGAGAAGACCAATATCCGCCACGTAAAGCCGGATCAACTGGATGACGCAGCGGAGCTGGCGGTTATTGACGCTTCTTTTATTTCTCTGGCCAAGATACTACCAGCTACGACGGCTCTGTTAAAACCTGGCGGCCGGATCATTGCGCTGATCAAGCCGCAGTTCGAGGTCGCCAGAAGTGAAGTAGGGCAGGGGGGGGTCGTCAGCGATCCGGCTGTCTATGAAAAAGTTTTTGAAAACGTACGTCAAGCCGCACAAAATCTAGGCTTGATGGTTTTC
>JACRCG010000038.1 GCA_016219145.1 Deltaproteobacteria bacterium
CCAGCAGTTTGGCGGCTTCATGCTCTGCCACCATTTCGGCGATCTGGGCCTGAATCATCTGGTAAGAGCCGATCTTCTTGCCGAACTGGGTGCGTTCGTTGGCATAGGCTATCGATGCCTCGACTGCCGCTCCGCCAATGCCGAGCGCCCCTGCGGCACAGCTGATGCGGGTGTTGTTCAGCTGCCACATGCAGATCTGGAAACCCTGCCCCACCTCACCCAGAACCGAGTCTTTGGGGATTCTGGCTTGACTGAAAGAGATCTCTCCGGTTGGGGCACAGTGCAGACCGAGTTTGGTTTCGATCGGGGCGGTAACGATCCCCTCATTCCCTTTGAGGTTGACGATGAAACAGGTCATCCCTTTGTATTTCAGACTCTTGTCCGTCATGGCATACACCAGACCGTAATCACCCAGATGTGCGTTGGATATCCACATTTTCTGGCCGTTCAACTCCCAGTGATCGCCTCTGTCTGTGGCACTGGTCCCCATACTGACAACGTCCGATCCCGAGTTGGGTTCGGTGATGGCGAAAAAGCCATAGGACTTGGCGCTGACCCAATCCGGAATAAAACGTTCTTTCTGCTCTTTGGTGCCGAATTTGTTTACGGTTATGGCCGGACCGATGTTCTGCATATTGAGCGGCAGACGTGAAGAACCGCTTACCATGGCAAGTTGCTCGGCTATGATGACCGACTCCAGAAAACCGCAGCCGTTACCGCCATACTCTTCCGGCAGGGCGCAGCCGAAAAATCCGAGATCGGCCATCTTCTTGACCAGTTCAGGCCGGAAGCGGTGATTCGCTTCATCGTCCTTGAGGGTGGGAGCGATCTCCTTCTGGGCGAAATCCCTGGCCATCTCCTGCATCATTTTCTGTTCATCGGTTAGCGCGAAATTCATGTCATGCTCCTTATTGCTCATTTTTTGATGCGTATTTAATGCATAGATTATTCGCTGTCAGCACCTTGTTCCGCTGTGCGGTATTTATGTTCCGTGAATTGATCATACAATAACCAATAATAATTGCAAGTGATTTTATTACGACGTTACATAAAATTATTTCTATACCGCATAAATTCAATTTACGTATTAATTCAGATATGTTACTGGCGAGGCATTTAACAGCAGAACTAGCAGCGCGACATCAATTAGTACCGCCTGGCGGAATAAAAAATTCAAAATCATTGAATACAGATTGACTTACTATTCTCTTTGTGCAAATGATGCGTCATGTGTGAATTGCGGTACAAGATTATCCAGGGAAGTTTAATGAAATGACGAAGAATAACCGAACCGGCCAATCGCCTGAAGATGCACGCAAATTTGTCGAAGCACTGGCACGCGGACTTGAAGTGCTAAGCTGTTTTCATCCCAGCGACCGTTATCTGGGCAACCAGGAAATTTCAAAAAGGACCAGGCTGCCGAAATCAACCGTGTCCAGGCTGACGTACACACTCGCCGAACTTGGCTACCTTGGTTATTCAAAAACAAACAATAAATACTGTCTGGGAAATGCCGTGATCGGCTTTGTTTATGCGAAGTTGGCCCAGATGGACATCAGGCGTGTTTCAAGGCCATTGATGCAGGCTCTTGCAGAACACACGCAAGCTTCGGTAAATCTCGGGATTCGGGATCAGTTGAATATGATTTATATCGACACGTACCGGAATACTTCCACATTTACCGTCCAGCTTGATGTAGGATCTCAAATTTCCATCGCCACAACATCAATGGGAAGAGCTTATCTGTGCGCCCTGCCTGAAGACAAGCGGGCTGAGTTGCTTGATCAGATTCGGGCAAGCGACGAACAAAACTGGCCTTTTATCAAAGAAGGCGTTGACAAGGCAATAATAGACTTCCAAAACTTTGGTTACTGCACCAGTCTGGGCAATTGGAGAACTGAAGTCCATGCCGTTGCTGTCCCACTCGTTCTAGACGATGGGACCATAATGGTTTTCAGCTGTAGCGGCGCATCATTTCAACTGACGAAAGATTTGATTGAAAACGACATCGGCCCCAGACTCATCAATCTGGTTGGCAATGTGCGTACAGCTCTCTCCTTTGCAAGGGTTTGAAAAAATCAGCAAAATCACCAGGCAAAACAGGCTGAGCCCGGGACGCACCATCAAACCCGCAAAGAACCTGCTTCATCTTTCTGGTAACGCATCTGCTCTTCCATAACCATCTGCGTCAATTCTTTCTGAATGGCAATAAAATCGTTTGAAAGCACATCTCTTGGTCTCGGCAGAGCCACGGGCACAAGCTGCTTGACTGTGCCGAGGCGATACGTCATGACCACTAACTGATATTACACAGCTGATTGAGCGCCAGGTCAAAAGGTTTGCAGAAACGGGGAATAGCCGGAAAAAGCGAGTGGGGTTTGTTGGACGGAACAAAGGCCTTGAGTAAACTCGCTATTCCCCCTCCCGTCAAAAGAGGGGGAATAGCCTGAAACAACTACCCTTTTGCACCCGGCATGAGGCTCTCGATAAGCTCTTCCGTCCAGGGCACCCCTTTAGCGAGTCCCTGTCGCAGCTTGACAAAATCTATTTCACGGCCGGTCTCCTTGGTGCCTTCGTTGAAGGCCCTGAAACCGGTGCGGGCTTCGTTCATCATGTTGAGCGCCAACCAGGCGCGTGAGTTTTCCTTGTTCATGTTCCAGGCATTCAGTTTGGGTTTGCGCAACTCTTCCAGGCTCTTGGTCATACATTCCGGGAAGGTATCCAGCAGTTTGGAACAGAGCGCTTCCACCTTTTCGTCCAGCAGACTCAGATCGGTTGTGCCCTCCTTGATCAGAGCAGCACCGGCCTTGAAGTCAGCGCCGGTTTTAAATTCTCCATGAACAATGCGGCCGAACTCATCCAGCATTTTGTCGGTGATGACGGTCGGATTGGCAACAAATGCGCCATTGATTTTCAGCGCGGGAACGGTATCGGCAATGATGCCGAGGCGGGCAGCCTTGTGAGCCGAAAATGGCTCGCAGAGCGTGCCGGATACCATGGCCTGCTCGCAGCCGATCATGACCGGCAGGAAGTCCGTGGCTCCACCGATGGCAGCCGAGCCATGTTTGGGACCGGCCTGACCGAAGTTGGCCAGATCCTGGGCAATAGTGAAATCGCACGCCATGCCGATTTCCTGGCCGCCGCCGATGCGCATGCCGTTAACGCGGCAGACAACCGGCTTGTCGCATCCCAGAATAGCAGAGACCATATCGTTGAAGAGGCGCATGTACTGGCGGTATTCCTGCGGGTTGCCGGCATAGTATTCGGCATATTCCTTGGTGTTGCCACCGGTACAGAAGGCCTTGTCGCCCACGGCTGTGAATACGACAGCGTTGACCTCGCGATCGACGGAGGCTCTGCGGAAAGCCAGGATAGTGGCCTTGACCATGTCGGTGGTATATGAGTTGTACTGTTTGGGGTTGTTGAGAATAATCCAGGCGTTGTAGAGCCCTTCTGCGACAGACCCGTCACGGCGCTTGGCCGGACGCTTCTCGTAAAGCACCATGCCGTCACAAAGGCTTTCAATCTCGCGGTCAATCAGGTTGTGGTCAATCAGGTGCGACGGTGCTGTTCTGAAAATGATTTCATCCGGTGTTGCCATGATGTTCCTCCTTGGTCTGCTGGTTGATATAAAATTCGTAGCTATAAGCGGTCAGACGGCTAAAAACAGGGGAAAGCTTCAGTAAATCCAGGCTGATTCTTATATTCGTGCAAATGGGTACCACAATACCAATTTATATGTCAAGGGGAAAAAGCGGCTGGCCCAGGCAAATAGTTCTAAAATAAGAGCCTCTTGCAAAAGTCATAAAAGTCCCCTCCCCCCTGGCGGGGGAGGGTTAGGGTGGGGGGGGAGGCTGCCATGATATCAGCATGTTGCGCCTTAAACCACCCCCCCAACCCCACACAAAAA
>JACRCG010000039.1 GCA_016219145.1 Deltaproteobacteria bacterium
AACAAAATTGTTGGCAAGCGGCAGCAGGTCGCGGCAATAGCGGGTCAGCCTCTCAACCTGCTCGATCGCATCGAATTCCGGTTGCAGAGCCAGATCCCGGTCAACCAGCGACAGCAACTCCGTCACGGGCTGTTCGGCAGACCACTGCCGCAGTCGGGCGATACCCAGGTTCGCTACGGTTGTTTCCACCCTGTTGCTCCACCAGGTTTCGTATGCCTGGACAGCCTGCTTCAATTCTTCCCACTGCGAGGATGACAGCATTGCCACATTTCCCGATAGTGGGTAGATAACTGAAGAACGCAGCTGTGCGATCATTGTGCGCCAGGCCGGATTGATTCCACGCTCCAGGTCGAGAACACCCTGTGTGGTGACCGCCGACAGCGGCAGCAAGGCTATGTCGTTTTCAGCTTCCGACAGATTGCGCGGGGCCAGCGCCGCCAGGCTCTCATCTGAGCTGTTCATTACGACAGCTGCGCGACTGTCGAATGAAGCCATGCTGCACCGCAGAAAAAAATCGTCTATCTTGGGCCTGACCAGATGCCAGAGTCGAATTGCTTCTTCGCGTCCTTCATCCGGCAGCCTGGTTGTCAGGCCGGCCAGCGGTTCATCGTTCCAGGCCAGCCAGGCAGCTGTCTCCGTGTCGAAACGTTCGATCATTTCCCGGTTGACGCCCGGTTCACCGCTACGGTCAGTTTCGCTCCCGATGCATTGGATTATGTCTGCAATCCATCCCTTCAGAGTTTCGTCATCGGTAGTCAGGGCCGTGATCACGCCGTCACCGTTGAACCGGGTCCGGGCCAGGATGGTTCCGAACTCGATGGTATCTTCTACCGTGATCAGGTCGGCATTCTCCTTGCCCAGATTGGCAAGAATAGTCCGTGCGGCATCCAGAACACGCCTGCCATCTTCCGTTTCGCTGTCTATGGCTGACAGCGGCACCCCCTGTTGCCCGTTGACCATGACCTGACGATCTTTCAGGCAGGCCCCGGTCCATTCGACAGCAGCCAGTATTTCCGGCACACGGATGTGGTCATCCGCATCGGTGTCAAGCAACTGCAATGTGCGCTGGTCAAACTCAACCCCTTTGACCGGACAACTCAGTGCTGCCCAGAGCTTCTTGTCAAGCCCGGACAATGCAACCAGGTCATCGCCGCTTTCCAGCAGCACCTGATCAAAACCACCAGCCCGAAAGAATTTCCATTGATGCTGTGTCGCAGATACATTGTTGGCCATGTCTGACTCCTTGGAATAGAATAACCAGAGCGCATACCGGAGATTATTAAATTATCATGCTTGCGTCCAGCTAAAAACGGCGGCATGATTGTTTAGCCGGCAACAATCCGCTATAATTTCAAAATAGCATCCTGATTTATTCAAGTGGTCTGTATTCAAGAGAGGGGCACACGGATGGATTTAAAAAAGACCCGCACAATTATCCTTGACAGCGGTGACCCGGAACAGAAAAGGGCCGAGATTCTGGCGTACTTTCACAAAACCTTCGATATTGATGAAAAACTCTATGAAACATTGAAGTATGACGACACCTTCTACCTGCGGGCGGACCGCCTGCGACACCCGTTGATCTTCTACTTCGGCCACACTGCGACTTTTTTCATCAACAAGCTGACCATCGCCCGGGTAATCGACCAGCGTATCAACCCCGGGTACGAATCGATGTTTGCGGTCGGGGTGGACGAAATGTCCTGGGATGACCTGGATCAGCGCCACTACGACTGGCCCACCCGTCAACAGGTCAAGGAGTACCGCGACCAGGTCCGAGTGTTGATGGACAGGCTGATCCGCACCCTGCCGCTGACCCTGCCGGTTACCTGGGAATCACCATGGTGGGCAATCATGATGGGGATCGAGCATGAGCGCATTCACCTGGAAACATCGTCGGTGCTGATCCGCCAGTTGCCGATAGAACAGGTGGTCCAGCTTCCGTTCTGGGATGTCTGCGGCGAGTCCGGCGACCCTCCTGAAAATCAGCTGCTGGATGTGGCGGGCGGAACGGTTACCCTGGGTAAATCGGCCGAACCTCCTCTCTATGGCTGGGATAACGAATACGGTTTGCATGAGGCGAAGGTGTCGGGTTTCAGGGCGGCAAAATACCTGGTTTCCAATCTCGAGTTTTTACCTTTCATCGAGGCGGGAGGCTACCGCGACCGGCGGTGGTGGGACGAGGAGGGGTGGAGCTGGCGTGAGTTCAAACAGGCCGAGCACCCACTATTCTGGGTCGAAGCCGGTAGCGGCTGGAAACTGCGCACGATGACTTCAGAAATTGAACTCCCCTGGAATTGGCCGGTGGAGGTCAACTGTCTGGAAGCCAGGGCTTTCTGCAACTGGAAGGCGTCCATGACCGGTCTGCCGATCCGACTGCCGACCGAAGATGAATGGAACCGTCTGCGTGATGTGTGCAATATCCCCGACCAGCCCTACTGGGTAAAGGCTCCCGGCAACATCAACCTGGAACAGTGGAGTTCCTCCTGTCCGATCGACCGATTCAGTAACGGCGACTTTTTCGATGTACTCGGCAATGTCTGGCAATGGACCGAGACCCCGATCTATCCCTTTCACGGATTCATGATCCACCCCTGGTATGACGATTTCTCGACTCCGACATTTGACACCCGCCACAACCTGATCAAGGGGGGCTCGTGGATTTCCACCGGCAATGAGGCTACCAGGGATTCCAGATACGCCTTCCGTCGCCATTTCTTCCAGCACGCCGGTTTCCGTTACGTGGAAAGCGCCGCGCCGGTTGAGATCCACCGGGATCAGTACGAGACCGATACGCTGGCGGCCCAGTATTGCGATGCCCACTATGGACCGGAACATTTCAATGTGCCCAACTTCGCCGCAGCCTGTGCCGGGATTGCGCTGGCAGCCATGCGGGACCGCCAGAAAGGGCACGCGCTGGATCTTGGCTGCGCAGTCGGGCGTGCTGCATTCGAACTGGCCAGGGGCGGTTTTGAGCAGGTTACCGGCCTGGATTTCTCGACCCGCTTCTTTCGCCTGGCGACATACATGCGAGACGAAGGTTATCTGCGCTACGCTCTGCCCGAGGAGGGGGAAATCGTCTCGTTCCACGAAATCGGTCTCGCCGGACTGGGGTTGGATGGACTATGCGATCGGGTGCGCTTCTATCAGGCCGATGCCTGCAATCTCCCGGTGAAATTCTCCGGCTACGACCTGGTGCTGGCCGCCAACCTGATCGACCGGCTCTATTCGCCGCGCAAGTTCCTGACCACGATCCATGAGCGGATCAATCCGGGAGGCCTGCTGGTAATCGCCTCACCCTATACCTGGATGGAAGAGTTTACCAAAAAAGAGGAGTGGCTGGGAGGTTATCGCGAGGCCGGCGAACCGGTCTGGACTCAGGAGGGATTGAAGCATGTGCTGGAACCGCACTTCCGGCAGCTGGCTGAACCGCAGGACGTGCCATTTGTGATCCGTGAGACGAGGAGGAAGTACCAGCATTCAATTGCCGAGCTGACCGTGTGGGAGTTGAATAGGGGGGTATAAATAAGGACGACCCGTCGAATCCGTTTTTTGTGTTCGGCAATCCTATATTCTCGGTCAGGATCGTATGGCATTCAAGGATCTCAGACCAGGTTTAATGATCCGGATTCGTTCAAAATATTGCGACATTTACTGAAAGGGCCGTCATAATAATATGACGGCCCAGTTCAGTCCTGATAGGATTATCTCTCGACCGTTTATGGTCCAACAACATACGGTCGCATCATCTCGTTGTCTTCATGCTCAAGCAGGTGGCAGTGCCAGACATAGAGCCCGGCAATGTCGAACTTGGCCTTCACTTTTGTAACTTCTCCGGGATAAGCGATTACTGTATCCTTGAAGCCTTTCTCGCTGGGAAGAACACCGACCGATACAGGAATCGGAATTATTCCCGGGATCGGAGCACGACTTACCACCTCGAACCTTACCTGGTGAAGGTGAATCGGGTGGGCATCGACCGTGAAATTGTGAATTTCCCATTCTTCAACTGCATTCAATGCCGGATTTTCTGATACCTGGACCTGTTTTACGCTGCCATCCTGCAAAGTAACCGTTTTCATGATGCTGAGGCCTGACATGTCGGCCCAGTTTAATGGAATTCCCAATGGCAAGGCCGGGTTCGAAGCATCGACCACACCCAATTTGGCAGCCTTGGGTCCCATCGGGAAGGATGGCGGATTGGTCGCCATGCAGAACGCCATTATCTGGGCCTCTGTCATGAGAACCGGCGATACGGCCACGATTTTAAGCGTCCCTGAAGGTGTTACTGTTGCACATACCTGCCCGGACATTTCCTCGTTCAGGGATATTTTGCGTGGAGTTGCATTTGTCACGGTTCCCAGGCCCTGCTCTGCATTCAATACAAGATTTACGGGTGGAGTAGTCGTGGCATCGCTGGAACCAGCAGCATTCAGCATGGATGAATTGACTACGAACTCCATGACCTGACCAGTGGTGGCCTGGTCCGCCGGAGCATCCGGGAAGCCGCCGAAGGGAGCGTCAGGAGCGGTGTTGATCATTCTGACTCGTGTTCCGTTGGCCAGTCCCCTGAAATCGACAATTACATCAGCACGCTCTGCAAGTGCCATCAGAAGGGCCATCTGTGGATTAGGGGCAGCCACAAGTGCCGGGATGGTGCCGTTTCCCGGAAGCGGAGTCGCAAATCCGGTTTGTATCATCACTACTTCAGGCAGAAAACCCTGATCGCCGCCAATCTGGTAAAATGGAAATTCACGGCCCAGCTTGGCGTTGTTCTTCTGTTTTATCCCCATGCTTGGAGCCTTAAGTACCTCAAAAAGCGCAAGGTTCAGAAATCGCGCGTTACTGCCGTTCAGGAGTCTGAACCGGTACAGTGCGGGCGCAACCTCCAGTGCCGGCCAGGTTTTGCCATTTACCACAATGGTATTGAAGAACGCCTCCGGGTTCCAGATCGGCGCAAGATCCGTGGAGACGGGAGTTGATCCGGTGTACGGTCCTGGATAGCCATCAAAAAAAGTACGGCTTGCAGGATAAAATAATGAGCCGGTATTGTTGAAAGAGCGATCTTGGATAACTATGGGGATTTCACGCACGGCATTGCGTACGGGGTCGCCTACTGTGTTAAGAGCCATGGCGGAGTTGTTGGAAGCAGGAGCCGGACCTGGAAGAACGGCAGGCTGTGCAGTTACACCATTTATGGCACCGTCATTGGCACCGCCCCTGATCAGCCAGAAACCTGCAGGGCCGGCGTAGACATTGGTCCTGGTCATGCCGAGTGTATGGTCATGATACCAGAGCGTCGCCGCCGGTTGGTCGTTGCGGTATAGGAAATCAGCATAGCCCAGATTCCCGGGGTTCGTTCCACTTGCGTCGTCAAAGAGTCTTCCTTTGGTGGCAAACGCTGCTATGTTGTTTGCTGCCGGCAGGTACCAGGCTTCCGGATAGCCGTCGCTGTGCGGATCCACATGTGCACCATGTACGTGGGTGACAATCGGCACCGGTCCGGTGTATGGCTGCAGAAGAAGTCCGGATGTGAGCATCGCGTCATGCGGCATGCAGTCCGTTGTCTGGCCAGGGATCATGCAGGGTAATTGACCGGGGTTAGCCCAGTGTAGAGATTGATCGACCGGCAGGATATGTGGCAGGTAATTGCCGTTAACATCTTTAAGATCGTTGATCCAGCGTACTTTAACCGTTTTACCTGCAGTCGTCTCGACCGAATAGGCCGGATAATTGAACGTTGTCGGGTCAAGCGAGGAGCCGTAACTCCAGACAGTTGTCGGTGGAAGCCCCGCCGGGAGGATCTGCTGGCTGAACTGCCGGACCGCGATTTTGTAGCTGTCAGCATTGCCGTCGTTCGGCATCACCGGTGGAATGACCAATGGTGTTACATACTTCGGTATGGTGAGAGGGTCCAGGGTTCCACCTGGTAATGGCGCCGCCTGAACTGGAAGTACAGCAATGCAGATAATGGTAGTGGCTGCTATAGCCATAACTGTTTTTTTAAATATATTTTTGCTTTCCATGACAACTCCCCTTTCTGTCTGACTGAAATTCCGACCAAATGAGGGCTTATGTTTCAAGTAGATATCAGCAAGGGGGGTGCCAAACTCTGATAGCCATATAACATGTTTTAATTATTGTGGTTTTTGTGGTTTTGACTGGTGCTGTAGCCGAAGGGGTGTCAATAAAAAAATTGAGGATTTTAAGGGAGAATATATGTGCTCTGATTTCAGTTGGTTATGTGGTAGTCAGCTTTTTTGCACCCTGTAACATTTGTTGACAATCATGCAGTACTCTATCCGCTTGGAGCGGTACGTAACGCTCCTTCATTACTTTTTCAGTTGAATCGTTCAATGCGTTATGAACGGATGACCTCTCAAGGTGTCGCGAACTGTCTCGCGATTTTTCCCCGACCGGCTTCAATCTGCTCATAGGGGACAACCCGCAGCAGCTCCTCCAGTGTCGTCTCTCCAGCCTGAACCAGGCGCAGCCCTTCTTCGATCATGGTCAGGCGCCCCGGATGCGAGAAAACGGTATTGCGCAAATTGAGATTGTCCGGAAGGCGGTTGATCATCAACAGTTCGTCGCGGCTGGGGATCCATAGCTCCACGATCGGCAGGCGACCGCTGAATCCGGTGTAATGACATTCCTGGCAGCCCTTTCCCTGAGAAAAGGCAATATTGTTGTCGACGGGAATTCCGAATTCTTCCAGGAGTCGTGCCGGAGGATGACAGTATGTCCTGCAGTGGCGGCAGTTATGCCGTACCAGCCGTTGTGCCAGCACGCACCGCAGCGTGGTGGAAATCAGCGTCGGTTCGACCCCCATGTCGATCAGGCGTGTCACGGCGCTGGTGGCGTCGTTGGTGTGCAGGGTTGAAAGCACCGTATGACCGGTCAGAGCGGCACGCATGGAGATGGTGGCGGTTTCGAGGTCGCGGATTTCGCCTACCATGATGTTGTCCGGATCCTGTCGCAAAAAAGCCCGCAACAGCCGTGCGAAGGTGTTGCCGATAGTTTCGTTGACCTCGGTCTGCGTGATTCCCGCTATTCCGAATTCGATCGGATCTTCGATTGTAAGTGTTTTCACCCCGGGAGTGTTGATGTGTGAAAGAATCGCGTAAAGTGTTGACGATTTGCCTGAACCGGTCGGCCCGGTGACCAGGAAGATGCCGGTGGGTTTATCCAGCGTTCTGTGGAGTGTGGCGACATTGTCCGGCGAGTAGCCCAGACTTTCCAGGGTTATGGCGCCGGCCCGCTTGTCAAGGATGCGAATGACCACGTTCTCGCCAAATTGTGTCGGCACCGTCGAAACACGGAAATCGACGCTGCGCAGGACCCCTGCTCGGGAGACTTTCATCTTGAAACTGCTGTCCTGGGGGCGGCGACGTTCGGCAATGTCCATATCACACATGATCTTTATTTTTGATTCCATCTGGCGGGCATTCGCACTGATTATGGCTTCGTTGGCGCCCATATCTATTCTCTGGAGTATCCCGTCGATACGGTATCGCA
>JACRCG010000040.1 GCA_016219145.1 Deltaproteobacteria bacterium
TGTTGCGCTCGGCAAAATAGCGCCTGGTGAAGCCGACCAGTTCGGTGGAAATGGTGGCGCCATGCAGATCCTCAGGACCCTGAACCTTGGAGTCACCGTTCACTACCAGCACCCATCTGGCCGGGCGGCGGGAAACCTTGGAGTAGACCATTTCGCAGACTTCAACCACGTCGGAATCATTCTCGCGGACCCAGTCGCGTCCGGCAATTCCGGCGTCGATTGTGGCGCGCTCGACATAGCGCCCCATCTCCTGCGGACGGATCAGCTTGCAGTTCATCTCGGCATCATCAACACCGGGGAAATAACTGCGCGATGAAATGCTGATCTGCCAGCCGGCTTTCCTGAACAGGGCCACGGTTGCGTCTTCAAGGCTCCCTTTGGGGATGCCGAAGTTCAAAATGTTGGACATGATTTCCCTCTTTCCGATTTATGCTTTTTTATAAACCTCATTTGGATCGAACAGCGGATTGGAATGTTCCACCCAGGCGCCGTTCTCCCAGCGGACGTAGAAGCAGCTGCGGTTGCCGGTGTGACAGGCGGCCGGCCCATTCTGCTTTACCTTGATGACGACCGTATCGGCATCGCAGTCGGTCAGTACTTCCATGACTTCCTGGGTGTTGCCAGACTCTTCGCCTTTCATCCAGTACTTGTTGCGGGTGCGGCTGAAAACCAGGTTTTGCCGTCCTTCAGAGTCAGGTCGAGCGTCTTTTTATCCATGAAGGCCACCATCAGCACTTCACCGTTCTGGTAGTCCTGGATTACAGCAGGAATCAGCCCGCCCATCTTCTCAAAATCAATCTGAATCACATTATTCTCCTTGTGATGATAATGTCGGCCGGGAAGTATAGGGGCAGGGGCGCCAAATAGCAAGTCCCGGCATGTCCTGTAAATTGCGAAAGGCACCCCTTTCAGAGTGCCTTCGAGATGGTGGCGGTTCAGGGACTCGAACCCCGGACCTAGCGAATATGAGTCGCTTGCTCTAGCCAGCTGAGCTAAACCGCCAAAAAAACCTCTCTGGAAGTCCAAAGAGGCTATGATTTTTTGGTTGCGGGGATAGGATTTGAACCTATGACCTTCGTGTTATGAGCCCGACGAGCTACCAGACTGCTCCACCCCGCGACAATTGAACAATCCTTATAACAGGGTGTTCAGTCTTCTGTCAACAAATACTTCAATGGAGTAGAAAAAAATATTCCCGGTCCGCGATTTGCCAATTACTCCTTGTCCGGAATCGGCATGGAGCCCTTGCCCAGTTTGCCTGCAAGCTCTTTGGCGGCATCCTGTTCCAGCCCTCTGCCAACCCTGACGCGATACCAGGTTCCCTTGTTGCCCTGATTGGACTCGACTATGTAGGCGCTGTAGCCCTTGCCTGCCAGCTTGTTTTTCAAGGTTTCCGCCTCGGATTTGAGACTGTAGGAAGCGACCTGCACGGTAAAGGAGTTGGCATCCTGACGTCCGGCGGCTTTCTCGGCCACTGCCGGAGTCGCCGGTTTAGCGCTCTCAGTCGCATTCTGCGGCTGGGGCGGCTTCGCAATGTTTGCCGGAATAGCGGCCTGCAGCGGCTGCTTGACCGGTTTCTCCTCCTTGGCATTTATACCGCTTCCCAAGGCAATGTTCTTCTGGCCGCTGGGCAGGTTTTTGTAAAAACCGAGTGGAGCATCAGCTGGAGTCTGGCTGCCGGATGCCCCGGACGAAGTTTGCGTTCCCGCAGGCTGAGCCGTCTGCGAGGCGTCCTGGGCCGGAGGAGCAGTTGTCTGCTGTTTTGGGGGAGGAGCCTGAGTTGTGCCGGGACGTGAAGGATTCTCAAGGCTCTGCTGTTCAATGGCGGCTCTTAATGCTTTCTTGGCGGAGCGTTGTGAAAGCATCCAGCCGCTTCCGAAACCTACCCCCAGAGATAGTACGCAAGTAACAACCACTGCCGTCAGGTGCGAGCCGGAAGATTCGTTTCGGGGGCGATTATGGCCGGCTTGTGGAGATGTATAGGATTTTTTTGGTTCGCTGTAATCAATCCGCATAATGCCTCCTGCTACATACGTTCCGGTGCCGATATACCCAATATCGAGAGGGCATTTTTGAGAGTCTGGGCGGTGCGTTTCAACAGATAGAGCCTGGCAGCAGTCAGGTTGTGATCTTCACTGATGACCCGGTTTTTGTTGTAGAAGCTGTGAAAGCAACTGGCCAGTTCGGTCAGATAGTAGGTCAGACGGTGCGGCTCAAAGTGGGCGGCACAATCAACTATGGTGTCGGGAAGGGCCGCCAGAAGCTTGATCAGCTGCAGCTCCTCTGCCGTTGTCAGGCATGCCAGCGTATCCGGCGTCGGACCAGCCGGAATCAGAAAGCCCTTTTCGGCAGCGTTTTCAAAGATGCTGCAGATGCGGGCGTGGGCATACTGGACGTAGTAGACCGGGTTCTCATTGGTCTGCTGCTTGGCCAGGTCGATATCGAACACCAGCTGGGCATCCGGCTTGCGCATGATGAAGAAAAAGCGGGTGGCGTCGCGCCCGACCTCGTCGATCAGGTCGCGCAGAGTCACATAGCTGCCGGCCCGTTTGGATATTTTGACCTCTTGTCCGCCCCGCATGACGGTTACCATCTGGTGCAGCACGTACTCCGGCCACCCCTGCGGAATTCCGATCTGAAGGGCCTGCAGACCGGCCCGCACCCTGGTGATGGTGCTGTGGTGGTCGGCGCCCTGCTCGTTGATAGCCCGGATGAAGCCCCTTTCCCATTTGGCCTGATGGTAGGCTACGTCCGGCACGAAATAGGTGTAGCCGCCGTCGGCCTTGCGCATGACGCGATCCTTGTCATCGCCGAAGTCGGTTGTTCGCAGCCAGAGCGCTCCGTCCTGCTCGTATGTGTGACCATTTGCGGTCAACTGCCTGACGACGGCATCGACGCGGCCTTCGGTGTAGAGTCCGGATTCCAGGGTATAGACATCAAAGCGGACGTCAAAGGCGGCCAGGTCAAGATCCTGTTCGCGCCTGAGCCAGGCCACGGCAAAACTGCGGATGGCGTCCAGGTTCTGCGGATCTCCGTCGGCAACGGTATGCTGGTCGCTGGCTTCAACGGTTTCACCCGCCAGGTAGGAACGGGCCACTTCCCTGATGTAATCTCCCTGGTAGCCGTCAGCCGGCCAGCGCGGGTCGTCCGGTTCAATACCCAGGCAGCGTGACTGCACCGAAAGGGCCAGATTGCTGATCTGGGCGCCGGCGTCGTTGTAGTAGAATTCGCGGGTCACATCCCAGCCGGCCGCATCCAGAACCCGGCAGAGCGTATCTCCAATGGCGGCTCCGCGTCCATGGCCGATATGCAGGGGGCCGGTCGGATTGGCGCTGACAAATTCAACCTGGACTTTTTTGCCTCCGCCGGTTGTTGTCCGCCCGAATGAATCACCTTGAGATTCAATCTCAAGCAAGCTGGCTTGCCAGGCCGTCGGAGCCACGAAGAAATTGATGAAGCCCGGTCCGGCAATCTCGGTTCTGGTCAGCAGTCCCTGGCCGTCACCCAGCTGCCTGATGATTATTTCGGCTACCTGGCGAGGGGCTTTTCGCTCCCCCTTGGCCATCTGCATGGCAATGTTACAGGAAAAATCACCGTGCTCCGAATTGGCGGGAGTCCCGATGATGACGTCCGGAAGTGTTGATGTGGTCAGTTCCTGTGCGGTAAGGGCGGCTTGAAGTGAAGATTCAACAAGGGAGGCTATTCGATTTCGCATCATTTTTTCAACGTATCCTTCTGGTCGGTCTGCTTTTCGTCGTTTTCGGCAGTGTCCTTGATGCTGACATCGCGTGTGAAGTCAGGGCATCTGGAGCCGTTATCCGGTATGCAGAATTTCTTTGAGCAGTTTTGGCGCCAGGCGCAGATGGCGCAGCTTTGTCGTGACATGGGGACATCCTGATCGGATTAGGGCTGTTTTTTTACCTGCGGAAACTGGTAGATTACTTCGTTGTTGCGCACCAGGCCGAAATCCTTACGGGCGATGCTTTCGAGGTAGCGGCGATCGGACTTGAGAGCAACTATTTCGCGCTTCAGCCTCTCGTTATCGTTTCTGCTGTCTGCCAGACGGGACTCAATCCTGTTTTTATCCTGTTTCAGTTCGAAAATTCGCAGCAGCCCCTTGTCGCCGAAGACAGTAAAGAAGAGGATGAATGCCATGCATCCGGCCGGGATGAAGTACATCCTTTTCTGAAAGGGCAGATTCACAAGCTCATCCTTTCCCGATCCGAGCGGCAAAATATCCGGCAGTTGCCACGAGGCCTTCGTCCAGTGCTACCAGCGGCTTCCAGCCCAGTCTGGCTCCGGCCAGAGAAATGTCCGGCTGGCGCTGTTTCGGGTCGTCCTGCGGCAGAGGTTTGAACGTTATCTTCGAACTTGAGTTCGCTATTGTAATGATTTTCTGAGCAAATTCAAGGATTGAATTTTCGACCGGATTTCCAAGGTTGACCGGGCCGGTGAAATTATCACATTCCATCATGCGGATCATCCCCTCCACAAGGTCGGAGACATAGCAGAATGAGCGTGTCTGGGAGCCGTCACCATAGACGGTTATGTCCTGATTGCGGAGCGCCTGGAGAATAAAGTTGGATACCACCCGGCCGTCATTTTCGGCCATGCGCGGTCCGTAGGTGTTGAAAATGCGGATGATCCGGATATCGACACCGTTCTGACGGTGATAGTCCATCATCAGGGTTTCGGCCACCCGTTTGCCTTCGTCGTAGCAGCTGCGTATGCCGATCGGATTGACATTGCCCCAGTATCCTTCAGTCTGCGGGTGAACCTGGGGATCTCCGTAGACTTCCGAGGTGGAGGCCTGGAGGATGCGGGCCTTGACCCGTTTGGCCATGCCCAGCATGTTGATGGCGCCCATGACGCTGGTTTTGACGGTCTTGACCGGATTGTACTGATAATGAACCGGCGAAGCGGGGCAGGCCAGGTTATAGATGCGGTCCACCTCCAGCAGGATCGGCTCGACGATGTCGTGGCGGATCAGTTCGAAACGATGGCTGTCCATCAGGTGGATGATGTTGTCCCTGCTGCCGGTAAAGAGGTTGTCCAGGCAGATGACGTCGTGCCCTTCGTTCAGAAGCCGCTCGCAAAGGTGTGATCCGATAAAGCCGGCTCCGCCGGTGACCAGGATGCGCATGTTTAAAGCCTTTCGTTCAAGGTTCATGGTTCAAGGTTTATTATTTTCAACATCGAACCTTGAACATCGAACTGATTTCAACAGATGCCGCCGCCGCAACGTCCCATGGGGATGTAGCTGAATCCCCCTGCGGCCATGCGGTCCGGCTTGTAGAGATTGCGGCCATCCACTATGGTCGGCGATTTGAGGGCGGCCTTGATGCGCTCGAAGTCGGGGTTGCGGTATTCGTTCCAGTCGGTGATTATCACCAGGGCGTCGGCATTGGCCAGAATATCGTACTGGTTAGTGCTGTACTCGATGCTGTCGCCGAAATGTTTGCGGGCCTCCTTGATCGCCTCCGGATCGTGGGCTCTGACTGTTGCTCCGGCGTTCAAAAGGCGTTCGATGATGCTCAAGGCCGGGGCTTCACGCATGTCGTCGGTGCGGGGTTTGAAGGAGAGCCCCCAGCAGGCGATCGTGCGTCCGGTCAGCGGTTTTTCCTCATCCGGCGAAGCCAGCAGCCTGACAAGCTTGTCGGCCAGCACCTCCTTCTGGAGCTCATTCACCTCTTCCACCGCCTTTAACAGCAGGAAGTCGTAACTGGATTCCTCGGCGGTCCTGATCAGCGCCTTGACATCTTTCGGAAAACAGGATCCGCCGTAGCCCGGGCCGGGAAAGAGAAAGTCATAACCGATGCGCGAATCGGAACCGATCCCTTCGCGGACGGCCATTACGTCGGCGCCCATCCGCTCGCACAGGTTGGCGATCTGGTTCATGAAGGAGATCCGGGTGGCCAGCATGGCGTTGGCGGCGTATTTGGTCATTTCGGCGCTGCGGATGTCCATCACGATCATGCGGTTATGCTTGCGCATGAACGGGTCGTAGAGCTCTTTCATGATCTCGGCGGTGCGGACGTTGTCGGTGCCGATCACGACCCGGTCCGGTTTCATGAAGTCGTCAATGGCGGCTCCTTCTTTCAGGAACTCCGGATTGGAGACTACGTCGAACTCCAGCTCCACCTTGCGGACGGCCAGTTCTTCCTGTACGGCGGCCCGGACCTTATCAGCCGTGCCGACCGGGACGGTGGATTTATCTACAATGATCTTGAAACCATCCATGACCCGTCCGATATCGCGGGCCACACCGAGCACATATTTCAGATCGGCCGAGCCGTCCTCACCCGGGGGTGTGCCGACTGCGATGAAGCAGACCAGAGAAGACTGGACGGCTTCCGCCATTTCGGTCGTAAAAGAGAGTCTCCCTTCGGCCTGGTTGCGCAGCACCATCTCTTTAAGGCCCGGCTCGTAAATCGGGATAATGCCCTGCTTAAGGCCATCAATTTTAGCGGTGTCGATATCTACGGCAACAACGGTATTGCCACTCTCCGCAAAACAGGCCGCCGCTACCAGACCGACGTAACCGGCGCCAAAAATACAAATTTTCATTCAATGCTCCATAAAGTCAGGATAATTGGGGCTCTATAGCATATATCCACTTGTAATTCCAGTTGTTTTCTCGTTAATCCGCGTTATTCCTGATCCGCAGAGCTTCGTCGTAGGCCTCGCTGCGTGAAACACCGGTGATTTCAGAGGCTTTTCTGGCTGCGTCCTTTACAGACACAGAGTCGTCGGTCATCACGCGACGCAAGACATCGGTCAGCGCTTCGACCTCACGAGGCATTGCCTTCCCCGGCGCAACCAGAATAACTACCTCGCCGCGCACCTTGCCCTGCGCCGCATGCTCCATGACTTTTGACACGCTGCCCCGGACCAGCTCTTCATATATTTTGGTCAACTCGCGCGCCACGACCACCTGCCGCTCTCCCAGCGTTTCACGAATATCCAGAAGCGATTCCAGCAGGCGGTGAGGAGCCTCATACAGCACCAGCGTGCCTGGCAGGGCGGACATTTCTTTCAAAAATGCGCGCCGTTTGCCCTGGCGGGAAGGGGGAAAACCGGCAAAAGTGAAGTTGTCGGTCGGCAGACCGGAGGCGGACAGGGCAGCCACGGCGGCACAGGCGCCCGGAACCGGAATGACCGGAATCCCCTCGGCAACAGCATCCCTGACAAGCTGATAACCCGGATCGGAGACACAGGGGGTGCCGGCGTCCGAGATCAGCGCCACCGATTTTCCCTGGCGTAGGGCATTCAGAATCCGCTCCCCTTTGAACTGCTGGTTGTGATCAAAATAGGAGGTCATCGGTCTGGAGATGCCGAAGTGATTGAGCAGCTTAAGAGAGTGGCGGGTATCTTCGGCCGCTATCAGATCGACCTCTCCCAGGATCCGTACGGCCCGGTAGGTCATGTCTCCCAGGTTGCCGATCGGGGTGGCGACTATGTAGAGGACGGCAGCTGTCATCAGCGCTGCGCCAGCGCCAGCTTGATCGCCAACCCGGCGAAAACTCCCGCCGCCGCCCGATTGAGAAGTCTCTGCGCAAAGGCCGATTGCCGGAAACGATCTCCAAACACTCCCGCCAGATAACTTATCGCTCCAAATACGATGATGGTCGAGACAATGAACAGCCCCCCCAGCAGCATGAACTGCAATGACAGATTTCCTCTGGCCGGATCGGCAAATTGCGGGAGAAACGCCAGGAAAAAGACCGACACCTTGGGGTTGGTGACGTTCATGATGATTCCCCGGCGGTAGAGAGCGGCAGAACTGAGCCGGTCTACAGCGGCAGCCGCTCCGCTGGCGGTTCCGGCACGGAAGGAGAGCCAGGCCAGGTAGAGCAGGTATCCCGCTCCGGCAAACTTGAGAGCGCCAAAAGCTGATGCCGAAGCCTTGAAGAGCGCAGCCAGCCCCAGAGTCACTGCGGTCGTATGAACAAGAATCCCGGTGCAGAGCCCCAGGGTGACCAGCAGACCGGCCTTGCGCCCGTTTTGTGCGGCCTGGGTCATGACAAAAAGGTTGTCCGGGCCGGGCGTAAGGGCCAGCAGGATGGATGTGGTGAAAAACATTAACGCTGTTCCGGAATCAATCATGCGGGCACCTCGACCGAATAGGAAAGAATTTTTCGCCATAATGGTGTACAAGGAAAAGCCTGTCAAGCTTGACAGATGAAATTAATTCAAATCTTGCAGACAGTTGCACGAAGCGAGGACATCCCATGACCAGAATTACACTGAACAAAAATGAAGATCGCCGTATCAAATCGGGCCACCCCTGGGTGTTCAGCAACGAGATCCGCGAGGTGAGCGGTGAGCGCAGCGCCGGTAGTGCTGCCGAACTGTGTGATTCGGCCGGCGGTTTCATCGGTGTCGGGCACTATAACCCGCATTCGCTGATTGCCTTTCGCCTGCTTTCGCGCCAGCTGGAGGATATTGACACGGCAGCGTTTTTTGAAGGCCGGATTGCTGCTGCCCTGGCCCACCGCACCGCCCGCTATCCCGGTCTGGACAGCTTCCGGGCGGTCTACGGCGAGAGCGATTTCCTGCCGGGGTTGGTGGTGGACAAATATGGTGCTTATCTGTCACTCCAGTCCCTCTCGGCCGGGATGGATTGCCGTCGTGAACAGATTGTCACGGCACTCCGGAAGGTGTTTGATCCGCTCGGCATACTTGCCCGCAATGACGTTGGCGTTCGCAAGCTGGAAGGTCTGGAGGAGTAGGTCGAGCTGCTCTGGGGGGATATTCCTGAGCGGGTCGAGATGGAAGAGAACGGCCTCCGCTTTCAGGTTAACTTGCGGGAAGGGCAGAAGACCGGTGCTTTTCTGGATCAGAAGCAGAATCACCTGCTGTTGTGGGAAATCTGCTCGGAAAAACGCGTGCTGGACTGTTTTTGCTATACCGGCGGTTGGGCGATACATGCGGCCTCGTTCGGGGCAAAGTCGGTGCTGGGGGTCGATATCTCGGCCAGGGCCGTGGGGCAGGCCAGCAGCCATGCCAAGTTGAACAAGGTGGCCGACCGGGTGCGTTTCGAGGAGTGCGACGCCTTTGAACGTTTACGTTCGTTGCAGCAGGAAGGGCAGCGTTTCGGTGTGATCGTGATGGACCCTCCCGCCTTTGTAAAAAGCCGCAAGAACATCGCCGAGGCAACCAAAGGCTATCTGACCGTCAACCGCCGCGCCCTGGAACTGCTGGAACCGGGCGGTTATCTGATCACCTGTTCCTGCTCATACCATATGGGGCGTGAAGCCTTCCGCGACATGCTGATTCAGGCCGCCCGTCTGGCCAAGCGTGAAGTGCGGCTGGTGGAGACCTGTAGTCAGGCGGCCGATCATCCGGTGCTGCTGTCATTTCCTGAGTCGGAATATCTGAAGTGCTTTGTGTTGCAGGCGGTCTGATGGATATAATCAGACTTCATGGAGGTGTCTCAGATCTGGAAAAGGCGGGAATCAGATTCGGCACACTTCCCGGCGATGGCCGACTTTGACCACCCAGACAGTCAGTTGGCTATCCTGTATCGAGTAAATAATGCGGTGATTCCCTTGGCGAATGCGGTACTTCTCTTGGCCGGAGAGCTTTTCACAACCAACGGGGCGAGGATTCTCGGCAAGGGCACCGATTCGTTCCATGATCCGTTGCAAGTCATTCTTCTGGATGGAGTCAAGATCTCTCCTGACAGAATCTTTTAAAAAGACGCTATAGACGGCCATTGGCCTTCAGCTCTTTCAGCATGGCTTCGTAAGAAACCAGTGGTTCGTTGATGCGTTCTTCAAAGGCTGCCAGGTCTTCGGCATCCTCAGTCAGAGAGTGACGAACCGCATCATTGACGACATCGGAAAGAGAGCGTGATGTGTCGAGTGCTTTGTGCTGCAGCGCCCGGTGCATGGCCGGGTCAAAATATACGGTTGCCCGTTTGGTAAGTGCGCCCATGGTTTGTACCTCCTGTACACATGTTAGCGTTGTGACGCTACAACGTCAAGACGTTTTTTTGTGCGATCATTCATATGAGAAATATATCGCGTTGACTTGAGATGAGAGCGGTGTAATATGTCTTTGCATTGTGGAATTCCGAGGATAAATGTTCTATTTGGCGTCAACTACGAGCTGAACTAACCTTTGCCGATCAGATTCCGAAGTTACAAAGCTTATGGGGGTGATTATGTCAGAATGCGATATCCAGAACACGCCACAAGAGGAAAAGGCGACAGCATTTAGCATCTATGAAAACGAGGGCGTTGAAGAGTTGAAGGCAAGACTTGCATCATACAGATATAGTACGAACCCAGATAAACCGGTACAACCAATAATATGCACTTTTAGAGAAGAAAGCAGAACAGGTGTGAAGTGTCCAATTGATTTATTACCTCGGCAATTAAATAGATGCATTTAGTTCATGTTTGTGGTACAGTCTCTTCATGGAAAAGATCGATGCCAGAAAACATGACCAGAAGACCCAGTACGAGATTCGCAAGCAGGTTATCCGACTTCGCAAGAA
>JACRCG010000046.1 GCA_016219145.1 Deltaproteobacteria bacterium
ACTGGGCCACCTGGGTCCAGGTAACCGCTTTCATACCGCCCAGGAAGGAGCAGACCAGAATGCCGCCCAGACCGACGAAAACACCGGCGCCGAACTCAAGTCCGGTAAAACGGCTGGTGATCAGGCCAACGCCGTAGATCTGCGCGATAACATAGGTGAACGAGCAGAGGATGGCGGCGAAAATGCCGATCGAGCGGACAATGTTGCCGCCGTAGCGTTCGCCGAGGAAGTCAGGAATGGTGAACTGACCGAATTTGCGCAGGTAGGGCGCCAGCAGCATGGCCACCAGGCAATAGCCGCCGGTCCAGCCGGTAACAAAAGCCAGGCCGTCAAATCCGGACAGGTAGAGAGTACCGGCCATGCCGATGAAGGAGGCGGCGCTCATCCAGTCCGCGCCGGTCGCCATGCCGTTGAAGAGCGCAGGAACTCGCCGACCGGCTACGTAATACTCGTTGGCGTCGGTCGTGCGGGACATGATGCCGATGCCGGCATAGAGGCCGACTGTGGCAAAGAGGAAGATGTAGCCCATTACCGCACGGGACATCCCCATCTGTTCAGCAATAGCCAGCGCTATTATGAAAGCAAAAAAACCGCCGGTGTACCAGGTGTAATACCCCTGAAGCTGCTTGAAAAAGGCTTTGTTACTATGTTTTGGCTGATCGCTCATTCGTCGTCTCCTTCGTGAACTCCATATTCGAGATCGAGGTTATTCATGTAATGCTGGTAGTACCAGATCAGTACGACATAGATGATCAGGGAACCCTGAGCATTCATGTAGAAACCGAGAGGAAAACCGGCGATGACGATGCTGTTAAGCTCCCCGGAAAACCAGCCGACGACGAAGGTGGTAAAGAACCAGATCGACAGCAGTATGGCTGTGATAGTCAGGTTCTTGTTCCAGTACTCATGATGCTTCGCAGTTAGTTGCATGTGTTTTGTCTCCTTGTGTGCGTTGTTTGCAACCATGACAATCCGTACTTATCGGGACCGCCTGCTTGCATGGCCTGTCAAAAAATGATCTTCATTTTGCAGTCAACCACCAAAAACACTCCTCCTTTTCCTGGGATATGAAGCTTCAGCGAACTCATCGTACGGTTCTACAGGTGTTGCGCTCCTTTCCTTGAGTTTGAACAAAGCATATAAAAATATCTTTTCTGAATTACGCCCTTGAATACCCGAATTTCATCGAAAGTTGCTCGCCCCCCTCCAGCATGCAGGGAATAACGACCCGCTCAAGCCGTTCCTGGAGCATCCGGAAAGATGGGGCCAGCAGTGTAAGCGCCCCGACCACCTTACCGGCATAATCACGGATAACAACCGCCACTGTGCAAATACCTTCGCCCAGCCCGTTAAAATCGACCGCCACACCTTTTTTACGGATTTCGTCCAGTTCTACTTCAAGCTCTTTAGGGTGTGGTATGCCGCGCTTTTTTGCTCCCCGCCCGAACAGATCGATCGAACTGACTGATCTGATAACCTTGCCGGCGGCGTTGGTAAAAAAGGGGAATCGCTTCCCGACCAGATCGACCGCCTTTATTTGCTGGAAGGAATCGACCATGTCGAGGAACAACACTTCATCATTGTTCATGACGGTCAAATATACCGCCTCTTCCAGTTTGCGGGCCAGCTCCTCCATGATCGGGTGCGCCATCCGGATCAGACTGGTGCTTTTCAAAATATGCTGCGCCATCTCAAAGGACTGTAACCCAAGATGGTAGGTGTTGTCTTCGCTCCGCTCGATTAATCCCTTATCCTCAAGTGTTGCCAGCAGCCGGAAGGTTTTGTTACGGCTTAAGCCCAGCCGGGTTGACAGCACCTGAACTGTCGGATGAGCCCCCTCTTCCGCAAGTGCCTCAAGCAGCTCGATGGCTTTGACCACAGCCTGAACGGAGTATTGTGCCTTATCTCTTTCTGATCGCATAAATAAACCTCCATGAATCCGGACGACAACAGATACAAATGGCGGCAACAATTGATAACTATCTGCATTTACACGCGATTATGCATCTGCAACAGGATATAGGTTCTTTAAAACTTTCGTGTCTGGCTTAAGTAGTGGCTATACAGAGAGAACAACAGGGGGGGATCTATCGTGCAGGTTTGCCGGGGTAAGATTTATGACAGGTATTATTGAATCCGAAATGAAGAGTTTTTGCGTAGGGAGGTCAACGACTGACAATTTCGCAGGTTTTACGGTTCGGCTTACTATTACAATGCTGACTTTTCGTGATTCCCGTAAATGGCAAGTTTCAGTAGCTGGAACATCAAAATTGGGGATCTTATCCGTTGAAAAGGTTACTGGCGCCACAAAAAGCACCATAAAAATTACTATTTGATAAAACAATCTTTTCATCCTGAACCCTCATACGACAGGTTAACTGATTGCTACCAACCTGAACTTAGCGACAACATCTGATTCACGATAAACAGAATAATGTTCTGTATTCCATTTTTCACTGTTTCATATTAATTTTGCGCCTGTATGTAACAATATTTTGTTATTGTCAATGAATATTTTTATCACAGAATAATAAATAACTGGTTAATTTGTAATACGCTGATATAATTACATTTTTTCTGTGTATTTTTTCATGCTGCGGCCAAAGATTGTTTTATTTTTTAACCTGTATCTGCCGGAACTTCCTGTAATTTGATGTTGATATTTGGTTGTCAAATGTAAAATCAATGCTAAAAATGCTTTGACGACAGCTTGTTCGGAATGGTATGTTGCCGGGCCGAAAGTGCTTATTCTACAGGCGTACAGGGCGTTAGCGTGCTTATTGCCATGATGTCGGACATACATTCCAATCGTGAGGCCTTCGAGGCCTGCCTTCATGATGCGCGCAGCAGGGGTGCGGAACGGTTGTTTTTTTTGGGTGATTTTGTCGGATACGGGGCCGACCCGGTCTGGGTGGTAGATACGGCAATGGAGCTCGTGGCAGGTGGAGCGGTTGCAATTCAGGGTAATCATGACAACGCCGTATCAGACTTTCGGGAAGAACTGAATGCCGAAGCTGAAGTAGCCATCACCTGGACCCGCGGACAGCTTGGTCCGGAGGCTCGCCAGTTTCTGGCCGGTTTACCCATGAGATTCGAAGAAGACTTGCGCCTTTTTGTGCATGCCGATGTTCAAAACGGACGCCGCTGGCACTACATCGACAGCCCCGAGGCTGCTGACCGTGCCCTTGAATCGTGCAGTGCCCAGGCGGTCTTCTGCGGCCATCTGCACAGGCCGGCCCTTTACGGCATCACTGCTACCGGCAGGATCACATCTTTCCGTCCGGTTTCCGGCGTGGCTATTCCATTACCGAGGCATCGCCGCTGGCTGGCAGTGCTGGGATCGGTCGGGCAACCGCGCGATGGCAGTCCGGCTGCTTCGTATGTTATGCTGGACACCGGTAAAAACGACATAACCTACCATAGAGTGCCGTACGATGTGGATGGCGCTGCCACAAAGATTCGCCTGGCCGGGCTTCCTTACAAACTGGCCGAGCGTCTCGGGAAAGGACGCTGAACCCCGTGCCACATCAGAGAATAGCCCCAGGAGCTACCATTGACGGTTTTTTAATCGGCGAGAAAATTCATAGCGGCGGCATGGCTACCCTGTGGGAGGTTTCTCGTCCGGATATAGACTTTCCCATCCTGATGAAAATTCCGAAACTCTCGGAGGGCGCCGATCCGGCTGCTGTCGTGAGTTTTGAAATGGAGCAGATGATCCTTGCGCGCCTCTCCGGGCCGCATGTCCCCCGCTTCGTCGCCAATGGCGACTTTGCAATCCATCCCTATATTGTCATGGAGCGTATCCCGGGCACTTCTCTTTTACCCTGCCTTGAAAAACTGCCGCTATCGTATCAGGAAGTGGCAAGCATGGGCGCCAGGGTCGCAACAGCTCTGCATGATCTGCATAGACAACACGTTGTACATCTGGACGTAAAACCGTCAAACCTGATGTTTCGCCCCAGCGGCGAGGCGGTGATTATCGATTTTGGTCTTTCATACCACGATGAACTGCCCGATTTTATGGCTGAAGAGTTTCGCCTTCCCTACGGCACGGCCCCGTACATGGCTCCCGAGCAGGTACTGGGACATCGTCGCGATCCCAGAAGCGATCAGTTTGCTCTGGGCGTACTGATGTACTTTTTCTCCGTCGGCACACGCCCCTTCGGAGATCCGCAGCGCCTGTCGGGCTTGAAACGCAGAATATGGCGCGATCCAAAACCACCGCGCTATCAGAAACATGATTTTCCACCCTGGTTGCAGGAGATTATCCTTCGCTGTCTTGAAGTAAATCCGGCCTGGCGCTATCCGACCGCCAGTCAGCTGGCTTTTGATCTGCAGCACCCGGAGCAGGTCAAGCTGACAGCCAGGTCAACCCGCCTGATGCGTGATCATCTTTTCACCGCCCTCAGGCGCAGGTTCATGGAAAACCCGCTGCCGCCCGTGCGTGAGATGTCCGTTGCCAGCCATGGCACTGACTCTCCCATTGTAGCTGTTGCAATCGATCTGGCCGAGACGGCCGGCCCGCTGGCCGAGGAATTGCGCGCCACTGTCGCCCGGATTCTCGGATCTCTTCCAGGGGCACGCCTGGCCTGTTTGAACGTCTTTAAACTGGGGATCATAACTCTTGACAACACACTCGACGACGAAGGAAACAGCAAACATGTCCAGCGACTGCTTGATCTGCGGCACTGGGCTGAACCGCTCAAGCTTGAGGATGGCAGGGTCAGCGTTCACGTTATCGAGTCACCCCGTCCGGCCGAGGCCATTTTGTGGTATGCCCGCAGCAACAATGTTGATCACATCGTTATGGGAGCCAGAGCCGACTCGGCAAAGCGCACCCTGCTCGGCAGTGTCTCAGGAGAAGTGGCCGCGCATGCTCCATGCACCGTTACAGTCGTGCGTTCCAGCCGTTTCGGCAAAGCGGAGCAGGATGACATTACTGAAGAGCAAGTTGAAGCCCCTGACAACTCGCCTTGATCCTGAAACAAAACAGGCAGGGTTTTAAGCTATATATTACAGCTATATTTGACGCCACAAAAAAAGCCCGGCGCTATGGAAAATTCCATAAGCCGGGCTTTGATATTAAGTGAAACGTAACCATGCTCCAGAAACTGCTAAAGTTCAATCTTCACAAGTGGAGAAAAGAAATAGCGACTATTTGACCTTGCTTTCGATCCCGTCCTGCATTCTCTCCAGCCAATGTTTCTTGACCGGTTCGGCCGGCTTTACGGCGGCAGGAGCGGGAGTCGGCTCCGGAGCCACAATCTTGGGCACAAGGGCCTCCATTTGCTCATCAGTAAACTTTTCAAGCTTCTTGATAGCAACATTCAGCGATATCATCAGCAGCTGAAGATTGACAGCCGGCTCGCAAAGCACTGTTATGAACATGCGCGGCAGTGTTTTAACGATAATTCGGCCAAGCTCGGTACGGATATCAAAAAGCTTGACCTCGCCGGTAGCCTCCTGGAGGCCGAGGCTGTTGTCGTTAATCATCGCAGCCACTTCTTTCAGGGTACCCTGGTCGAAAACGGCAGGAAATGAATGTGCCAGCACGTTGCCCTGTGCATCTGTGAGCATACTACCCATCACTCCGGGAACCGATTTCAATCCAAGCATGATCGTCTGCATAGAATCTCCCTTTCTTTACGCAACAATTACCGGAATTTGCTTATTTTCACAAGCCGGAATATCCGGAACACAAAAAGAAACATCCAAGTTGATGGTACTCGGAACAAATCCGCACCGTCAACAGTATTATCATCTTTAGCGTTCAGCGAGCTTTCTGATATATATTCGAATAAATATCAGCACGTTACATCAAAGTCAAACTATTACAATTTAAGCACAGACTTGCTGTCAGCCAAACAAACAGGGCCGGACTGACTATTTTTTTGGCTCAGCAGCCGGGGCTTTCGCTGGTTCAGCAGCCGGAGCTTTTGCTGGCTCAGCAGCCGGTGCCTTGGCAGGCTCGCCTGCTTTAGCCTTGTCATGTACCTCAACCTTGTGCTCTTCCTGCATCTCCAACCCGCCGCCATTTTTCAGTACATACGCTGTACCTGCAATGATAATAACCACGATAATAATAATCCACTTCATCATGTTGCTTTTACCTCCCAAGCTTTTTTTGTTTAACTGCTTAGCCTCTATATTTAGCTCATAATTCATTTTTTTGAAAGATATTGTTTGCGCTACCTTCGCATCCATCTGTAATACACAACCGTCACAATAATAACATATATCAAGGCGAATCCGAATTTGGCGAGGTTCTTCGCTATATACTGGCCGCAGGCAGTGCATCTGACTGCATTTGCGGAAAGCTCGCGATTACATTTTGGACAACTGTTCTGCGACATTCTAATTCCCCACTCCTGTTTTTTGTAGCTGCTGCTCTGCCAAGAAGAAGAGCCCGGCGAAATCCGCCGGGCCCCGCCCTCAAAGGACATTCAGGCTGTCACGCCTGAACCTTAAAATACAGGCTATTAGTGTTCATCATGCTCGTACGTATTGATATCCCTGTCCTTTGTTTCTTTCAGGAACAGGAAGCCGACAACAACAGTCATCAGCGAAACAATGACCGGGTACCAGAGTCCGTAATAGATGTCACCTTTAAGAGCAACAATCGCTGTTGCTGTCAGTGGAAGCATCCCGCCGAACCAGCCGTTACCGATATGATACGGCAGCGACATGGAAGTATAGCGGATACGGGTCGGGAACAACTCGACCAGGAAGGCTGCAATCGGGCCGTAAGCGCCGGTTACATAAATCATGAAGATAAACAGGATCAGGATGGTCATCGGATAGTTGACCTTCTTCGGGTCGGCCTTGGCCGGATAACCCTGCTTTTTGAGTTCTTCATTGATAGCCTTTGCATCAAGACCAACGATCTGAACCGTGCCGATAGTTGTAATTACTTTATCGCCAGGTACATTGATTTTCTTGAAGCTTAGACCGGATTTGGTCAGCAGGTCGTTGACGCGGTCAACATCAGAGAACTTGGTCCAGGGACCGACGAAAAGATTGAAGCTCTCTTTAGTGGTATCCGCAGTAACGGTTATAGGAACATTCTTCGAGAACGTTTCCAGATCAGGATTGACGTAGTGGGTCAGGGCCGCAAACAGCGGGAAGTAGGTCAGAGCGGCAACCAGACAGCTGATCAGGATGATTTTCAGACGGCCGATCTTGTCGGACAACCAGCCGAAGAAGATGAACAGCGGGGTACCAAGGATCAGTGACGTACCGATCAGGGTATAGGTGGTAATGAAGTCGAGTTTCAGCGTGATCTGCAGGAAAAACAGTATCCATGTGGCAACAGAGGAAGATCCTGCGACCCGCA